>CAZFRT010000137.1:0-3556 GCA_964521455.1 uncultured Azospirillum sp. | reverse complement strand
CCGTAATAAGTAACAGAAGTACCTATTTGATTTGTTGGACAAGAGGATAAATAACCGCCATTTTCACAAGTTGGCTGGTAACAATTCTTGTAACAAGTACGCCCGTAATAAGTAACTTGGGTGCACACCTGATTTGTCGGAACGCCGGATTTGTAATTTCCGTTTTCGCAGGTTGGTTGGTAACAATCTTTATAACAAGTTCTTCCGTAATAAGTAACCGGTGTACAAACGTTATTGGTCGGAACGGAAGATTTGTATCCGCTGTTATTATAATCACACGTTGGTTGATAACAAGAGGTTTGGCAGGTTCTGCCACAGTAGCTTGTTGTAGAACAAACATTGTTAGATGGAACGGAAGACTTATATCCGCCGTTTTCGCAAGTTTTTGTGGAAACGTTTCTGTAACAGGTTTTGTTTGCAAAAGCAATTGCCGTACCGTTCTGGCAAGAAGTTATGGAAGAGGCGTAACCGCCTTCTTCACAGGTTTTGTAACGGCATTTGTAACAAGTATTGGTACATTCGTTTTTATAAGATGCCGTCTGAACCTGTTGAGAATTACAAGCCGTAAAAGAATATCCGGAATCGCAATTATTAATACAAGGCCGACATTTGAAGTAAGAAGTGCTGAAAGGGCATCTCTGAGTTGTGTCAAAAACATATCCGGCCGGGCAAGAATTAACGAAACCGTCATGTTCACAAAGAATATTCTTATCCAGTTTCATGGAGTTTTTTGAGGAACCGAAAGAAAGTCCGTTACATCCGCCGCCGCCGACAGAACAAACAGCAGCGAGCTTGACAGATTTATCCGAATTGAAAAAGGATATAGGCTTCAGCTCTGTAGGCGTGTGTGTGGTGTATATGTTATTTACCAGAGATGAACCGGAATAATTAAAAGTTAAATTTTTGACCTCGGAAGCGAAAACATAGTTGCTGACAGACATCATCGCGGAGGCCAATAAAAAGAACTTAGTATTAATCATAGTATCACCTCATAGTAATTAAGAACTAAAGCCTATATACTATCCATACTAAGTCTTTTTTTTTTTTTGCAACAAAAAAGTGTATATGATTGCAAATTTTATTTGGAAGCTAAAAAAATCCCCTCTCGTTTGAAAGGGGATTTTTTGTTTCTATCTTTGAAGGATAGATTAAATCTGAGGATTTTTAGTTACAGCTTTTGATGGCTTCATATAAAACTTTGTAAGTTTCAGCAGCTTTTTCGGCAGTGTAAGTTCTGCCTTCAATCAGAGTTTTGCAGAGTTCAAATGCCATTTCTTTGTCGCTGATACCGTGGCAACCACAATTACATCCGCAAGTGCAATCACAACCGCATTCGCATCCACATCCGCAAGTGCACTCTTTTCCTTCCTGACATCCGCAGGTACAATTTTCATCACAATCGCAAGAACATTTGTTTTTTTCATTATGACAGTTACACATTATTTGCTTCCTTATTGTTATTTGTTAAAGACTACTCAGGTAGCGTTCAGCCTCCAGTGCGGCAATACATCCGCTTCCGGCAGCAACAACCGCTTGTCGAAAGTTTTCGTTTTGAACATCTCCGGCGGCAAACACTCCCGGAATGTTGGTTTGGCAACTATTCGGTTTGGTTATAATATAGCCTTCTGAATTTAAATCAAGTTGTCCTTTAAATAAATCTGTGTTCGGGTGGTGGCCGATGGCAATGAATATGCCGTCAATGTTAATGTTTTTTACGGTGTCGGTTTTGACATTTTTTAATTTTAAGCCGGTAACCACGCGAGGATTATCTGAACCGATGATATCTTCAACAACGGAATCCCATTCAATGGTGATTCTCTTGTTGTTTAAAAGACGTTCCTGCATGGCTTTGTCGGCTCGAAGTTGATTACGACGATGTACCAATGTTACCGTGTTGGCAAAGTTGGTCAGGTATAAGGCTTCCTCTGCCGCGGAATTTCCACCGCCGATAACGGCAACGTTACGATTGCGGTAAAAAAATCCATCGCAGGTGGCACAGGCAGAAACGCCGAATCCGCGAAATTTTTCTTCATTAGGCAAGCCAAGCCAACGGGCAGAAGCTCCGGTGGAAATAATAATTGTTTCTCCCGTGAAAACATGGTTGTTTTCTGAATTGCAATAAAAAGGAGATTTGGATAAATCAATTTCCGTTATGATGTCTTCAATTATTCGGACGCCGTTTTTTTCAGCTTGTTCCTTCATTCTGGACATAAGTTCATTCCCGTCCACAGGATCCGGAAATCCGGGGAAGTTTTCAACCTCGGTGGTTATGGTCAGTTGTCCGCCAACTTGAGAACCTGATACTAAAATCGGGTTCAATCCTGCTCTGGCGGCGTAAATTCCGGCAGTGTATCCGGCCGGTCCGGAGCCGATGATGAGAACTTTGGTTTTGTATTCAGCCATGATGATTACTCCTGTATGTTGTTCTTAAAATATAGCTTGAGGGGATATATTTTTTTAGCCATATAAAAAATACTCCTCAACATAAATTGAAGAGCATTTTCTCATGTTTGACAGACTATTTTTGGTTGCTGTCAGAGCCGTTGCTGTTTGCTTTTTTATCCGAAGCATTGCTAAAGTCGTGCGAGAGATTGTTCGGATAGGAGCAACCGCAATTGTCATCGTCGCTGCAATCGCATTTTTTTGCATAATCATAATGATAATGTGTTTCTTCTTGTTTATCTTGAGACATCTTTTTTCTCCCGATTACATAAAATTAAAGCAGACTCCTTAGAATCTGCTTTAATATATTTACGAAAAAGACGATTACAAGAAGCTTATTTGTAAATAACTTCTAAAATTTCGAAAGATTTTTTTCCGCCCGGTGCCGTATATTCGGCAACGTCTCCGACTTCTTTGCCGATGAGGGCCTTAGCGAGAGGAGAAGACAGGGAAATACGGTTTTTGTTAATGTCGGCTTCATAGTCCCCGACAATTTGATAGCTTTGTTCTTTGTCATTATCTTCATCAACAACAACAACGGTTGCTCCGAAGCGAATAATGTCGCCGCTGTTTTGGGAAGGGTCAATTACCTGAGCTCTGCTGACAACGGCTTCCAGTTCCTGGATCCGTCCTTCAATGAAGCTTTGTTTCTCCTTAGCAGCGGAATATTCTGCATTTTCAGATAAATCACCATGGGAACGGGCTTCGGCAATGGCAGCGATAATGTTTGGACGATCAACGGCTTTTAAATTTTTTAATTCTTGTTCCAAAGCGATAAAACCATTTTTTGTTAAAGGAAATTTATCCATTTTTTTACTCCAATACAAACCCTTTCTGAAAATATGCATTCAGTCGGGAAAGTTTAAAAAAGTTAGAAAAATTAGACTGCGAAGGGGAACCCCGTTCACAGCCTGTTTGTTTACGTTAATGGCTTAACTATACCATATAAAAAAAATACTGCAAGCAAAATATTCTGTTATAAAAACGGTATATTTTGTATACAAAAAGGATAGGGGTGATAATCTGGCAATCGTAAATTTTATTTATGGAGATTTGTAATGAAAAAAATTTATCTGGCATCTCTTATTTGTGGTGCAATGATGGTATCTTCCAA
>CAZFRT010000136.1:0-3565 GCA_964521455.1 uncultured Azospirillum sp. | reverse complement strand
CAAATATTCAAATACTAAATGCTTGTTTTTGGATTGCAAAGCCGAGATTTTATTGCCGACGACAATCCAGTTTAAATAAGTATGTCCTTGTGAAGCCAGATATTTTTTTACATCCCAAATATAGTTGGCATAATGTCCCGGTTTGCCGATTTTTTGTTCGGCAAAATCAATTTCAGCCAAGGCATTTAAGTCAATCAAACTGTCTGAAATCGGGGTTATGAGTGTATCGGCAAACTTGTGTGCTTCTTCAAAGAGGTAGTTTTTGTTGCCCGGCGTATCAATAATGATTGCATCGTAAGACGGGATGAGCTTTTGAATCTGTAAACGTACATTGCTTCGATCTGCCGGAATTAGGTCATAACTTTCCTGTGGTGAAAAACGATAATGTATCGGCATCGGTAAGGAAATTTTGTTTTTTTTGCAGAAATTTTGGCGGTTTTCAATATATTTTGATAAAGTTCCCTGCCGTCCGTCCATATCAATCGTAGCCACGGAAAAACCTTCTTTAAGCAGTTTTACGGCCAAGTGCATGGAAATTGTGGATTTTCCGGTTCCGCCTTTTTCGTTGCTGACAACGATGATATGGGCTTTTTTTGTTGTATCGTCTATCATTAGTACTTACTATGTGCCAATAAAAGTTGTTGGTTGTTGTTTACTGCGACTACTATACAGGACTTATTTGATTTTTTCAAACCTTTACACGCTTCATCCGCATCATTTTTTTCAAAACCGATAATTTTTGAACGATAAACAATGGCAGCTCCAGTTTCAACAGGTTCTACGGCAACGTGTTTGTTTGAAAATTTACGGGAAACTTCTTGATTTATCTTTAAAGCATAGTTTCTGGCTTTTGTATAATTAGAAAATGCACCTACCTGAATTCCGTAAGTTCCTTGGGAAGAAGATTTCTGTTTGGAACTTGCAGTCTGCTGGGACTTGTTGTGAGGTTTAAGATTTTTTTCTTCTAATTTTGCATAGATATTGGAGTTTTTTAAGTTGTTGTTCATGGATAATTTCGTAAGAGCCTTATCCATTAATCGAGACGCTTCTTTATCGCGGGTTTGAGCCGTTTTGTGTCCCATGGTGACAGCTATAACTCTTTGCCCGTCTCGTTGGGCGGATGTGATAATATTAAAACCGGCGGCGGCAGTATATCCCGTTTTCATTCCGTCTGCCCCTTCAAACGATTTAAGAAGATGGTTGTGTGTATAAATCGTTTGTCCGTTATAGGTGAATTGCTTTGTGGAAAACCAAGAATAATATTGCGGAAAATGATGATACATCGCAGCTCCGAGAAGAGCCATGTCGCGAGCAGTGGTTTTTTGTGCTTTATTCGGAAGTCCGGAAGCGTTTTTGAAAGTGGTGTTTTTCATCCCGAGTTCCTGAGCAACCTTTGTCATTGTTTTGGCAAAATTCTCTTCCGTATATCCCAGTCCTTCGGCCAAAACAGTGGCACAATCATTAGCAGATTTGACGATAAGTGCCATGATGGCGTCTTTTACTTTGATGGTTTGTCCGACTCTTAAACCGAGCTTTGACGGAGAACGGTTGGCAGCATTGCGAGAAACCGGGAGTTTGTCATCCAGCTTAATTAAGCCTTTTTCAAGAGCATCAAAGGTAATGTAAAGAGTCATAACTTTTGTCAGAGATGCCGGATAACGTAATGTATCTGCTGCGGAAGATGAAAGAACTTCTCCGTTTTCGGCATTAATGATAATAGAAGAAGTAGCGGCTGCGGCTGTAGAAACGCTTGCAACACACCAAAATAGAATGTAGCTTATGTATAATCGTAAATGCAACAGGCTATTTCTTATTGTTTTTTTCATTTTCAGTTCTTCTGCTCTGATTTTCTTTAAACTGATTCTATGGCAAAATAGCAAATAAATTATTAATTTTTGAACGTTAAAAGATTTTTTTGAACAGTTCTTTAGTCTATAAAAGATGTATAAAATTTTTGCTTGACTTTATTGAATATTCTCTGTAAAACCCAATAGTCGATGGCGAACGTAGCTCAGTTGGTAGAGCCCCGGTTTGTGGTACCGGTTGTCGTCGGTTCGAGCCCGATCGTTCGCCCCATTAAAACAAAGCCTCTGTAATAGGAGGCTTTGTTTTTTTTGTTATATTTGGGCTCGAACCAAGGTTCGTCTGGTTCGTAAGCTCAATAAGCTTTGCTTTTTCACTAACTCACTGCGGTCACTCGGTTTGTAACATTTGTTTCGCTTCGCTGTCGCTAGCTTGCAAATTAACAAACTTTCGCCTGTTGTTGAAATAACTTCCACTGGAAGTTATTTCTTCCGCCAGCCCGATCGTTCGCCCCATTAAAACAAAGCCTCCGTAATAGGAGGCTTTGTTTTTTTTGTGCTTTTCTTATGGTTATTAAGTAATATCATCTTTTGCCATATATATTTCCATAATGTCGAAGAATGTCGGATATTCGGCTCGGGAAAGGAGATTTATTCTATCCGCAACAGCATAAGAATCTGTTTGTTTGTCATAGAAAATAATGCTTTCGGAAATTCTTCCCAATACGGTTTTATTTATGAAAAAATCATAATCGGCATAAGTTTTGGCAATATTTGCCAAATCAGGAAAGACATATCCCTTTTCTTTCCGGTCGTGAGAAATGGTTCCGTAGAGTTCAAGCCCGTTATAAATGAAACCGTCTGAGAGTTTTAGAAACACTTTATATTCATCAGGAAGTTCCGAAAAGCCATTATCGGCAAGAACCGTATTAATCATGTTGATATTTTTGTCATCTGCTGGGGAAAATGTTACGCAGCTTGTTTTGTTTTTTAGGATATTTAAGCAACGGCTAATCATTGTATATTTTTCCTTCAAAATAAGGTATAAATATTTTTTTGTGTAGTCGTAGGAAATTATTGGTTATCTGCATGTCAAAAATCTGATGCAAATTATTGTGCGTCGGGTGAGTTTTTATGAGCATGAGATTGTTAAATCCGGTATTGCCGTCGAAATCAAACGGAATTTTGATATGAGTGTTTAAATTCTCGGGTGCAATACCTTGTTTTAAAAGGTTTATATCTTCTTCGGAGAGGCCTGCGTCGCGGCATTCAGAAGTACAAGAATAGGCCAGAAGCTTAAAAAACATAATTCTGGAACGTTGATATTCTCCCAATATTTTTTGCATATTCTGCCAAGACTGCGGGTGATAGTCTTTTTCAATCAGTTCAAACTTTGTGAGCTTTAACTCGTTGATTTTCTGTTCAACAAGTGTTTTCATCTCTTGTTCAGAGATTGTTGATATTTGCGGTGAGGGTTTGGTGTCGTTTATTTCTTTATGGGGAGGAATATATATCTCCAAAGTTTCACCAACCAAATCGCCATATGCCGATACTAAAGATGTTTTTTTCTTCTCATCGGTTTTTGGCTGGTTGATTTGGTTGGACCATTCCCACATGATAAAATCCAGTGATTATTTATTATTCCTGATTTTCGTCGTCGAATTCGTCATCGTCAAATTCATCGTCTAAATCTTCTTCAGGATTATAATCAAGCCCCAATTTAGAGAGCATATCTTCATTGATATCTTCTCGCTGAGCCACAA
>CAZFRT010000135.1:0-3600 GCA_964521455.1 uncultured Azospirillum sp. | reverse complement strand
TAAGTATGAAAAAAATCAGTTTTTATCTAATTCTTTAGTACAAATACCAACAGAAAATTACCAAAAAACTTGTAATTTATTTGAACAAAAAAATACTAAAAATAATATTGAAATAAAAGATTTTTTTGAAAAAAACTTTACACCTTTCGCTGTTTATCAAAATGGAAGCAACACCGGAAAATTCACATCTTATTATGAATCTGCTCTGAATGCTTCTTATACAAAAGATCAAACTTACAAATATCCAGTTTACGGCAAACCCGCCGATTTAATAGAAATAAATCTAAAAGATTTTGGCGAAGATCTCCCTGCAAAACGCTTGGTTGGCAGAATAAAAAATAACAAATTCATCCCTTATTACACCCGTAAAGAGATAGAAAACTCACAAATAAACGCTCCTATTTTGCTTTGGGCTGACAGCCATGTGGACATTTATGTCATGCAAATACAAGGATCTGCAGTCGCCCACATGCCGGACGGTTCCCGTATTCGCATTGGTTATGCCGACAATAACGGTCATCCTTTCCGCGGCATTGGTAGTATTCTGCTTGAAAAAGGCCTGATAAAACCGGGTGAAGCCTCTATGGGAAAAATAAAACAATGGTTGGCTAAAAACGACACTTTAGCCAAAGAAAATATGGCAGAAAACAAACGTTACGTTTTTCACAGACTAATAAATGCCGATGGTCCGATAGGAGCTCAGGGAGTTCCTCTTACAGCAGGAAGAAGCTTAGCCGTAGATAAAAAATTTATTCCTTTAGGAGCATTACTTTGGCTGGAAACAACCGGTCCCGACAAAGAAAAAATTGAAAAATTGGTTATTGCCCAAGATATCGGCGGAGCCATAAAAGGAGCTGTCAGAGGCGATTATTTTTGGGGTTCCGGAAAAGATGAAGTTCTTGAAAAAGCCGGAAAAATGAATTCCTCCGGACAATATTTTATTTTAATTCCCAATGATTCGGAGAATAACCAACAATGACTGAACTTAAAACACCCAGTAAAGCAGATAAATTAATCTATAAAGCTCTAAAAAAATCCGTTGAACTGGATAAACTCCGTATCTACTTGGACTATGGAAAAATTAACAGGCCTTTATCCCCTGTATATGATCCGTGGGAATGCCTGCTTCCTATATTGGTTCCTGTCGTGATTGGCTTAATCCTAATTCTTTCTGTCGGCATCTTTTTCGGACTGGCTTTTATTGTATCAATCATCATTGTTTACAGCACATACTTTAAAAAGAAAGTTTACAGACATCTCATTGAAAGAACTAAAAATTTTCTGATAAGTGATTATTCAAACTGCGAAAAACTATGGAACTTTGGCGGAATAGTATTGGTAAATACAGAAAATAAAAAGCTTGGTTGTGTTTCTCCTGAAGGAGACTGGAAAGAATTTGTCGTCCGCAATTTCTCCGAGTACATGACGGATACAAAAGAAAAGAAAGAAAATGAAAACACTAAAATCTCAGCCTGATTTTACGGAAGACGAGGCTTGGAAAGAAATAACCAGAGGAATAAAAAAAATATCCCGTTCGGAACCTCCTTCTTCCAAACCACTGATAATAAAAGAGGTAAAACCTCATATAAACATGTCTGAAGTTTACAAAGGAAACGCTTTAAACTCTTTGAAACTCGATATAACAGACAACATAGACAATAACACCGCTAAAAGATTTAAAAGAGAAGAATTTCCCATAGAAGCAACTTTGGATTTACACGGTTATACGGAAGATCAAGCTTACAACAAAGTTTTTGATTTTGTAAGAACATCATACATCAGACAAAAACGCTGCATATTGATTATAACCGGAAAAGGACTTCAAAAAAAAGACGATGATAACATCTTTGCAACCAAAGGCGTTTTAAAAGAAAGAGTTCCTCAATGGTTAAACTCTTCGGAGCTTCGCCCTTTAATCTTATCTTTCCGCCACCCGACGGCAAAAAATGGCGGCGAAGGTGCTTTGTATATCTTATTAAGAAGAAAAAGATAATTATTTTAACCAGATAGCTTCTTTTATTTTACCCGATACAAAATCTTCATGAGCTTTCAACTCAGCTTCGTCAATCGGAAAAATTCTGGCCTCTCTAAAAGCTTTTTCTATTTTTCCCTCAAAAAATTCCGTTTTAGAAGATATTTTCTTCTCACCTTCCAACATAGTCGGCTCAACACCGCCCAAAAGCTCCAGATAAACTTTTGCCAAAAGCTCGGCATCAAGCAGAGCTCCGTGCAGAGTACGTTCCGTATTATCAATATTAAAACGTTTACATAAAGCATCCAAATTAACTCTGGAACCGGGGAATAAATTACGGGCAATTTCCAAAGTATCAACTACTCTGTCCCAAGAAAACTGCGGACGATTTATCTGTTTGAGTTCATAATTAAGAAAGTTAATATCAAATGAAGCATTATGAGCCACCAAAACAGCATCGTCACCGACAAATTCCAACCATTCATCCGCCACTTCCGAAAAAATCGGATAATCTTTCAAAAAATCATAAGACAACCCGTGAACTTTATAAGCTTCCTCAGGAACTTCTTTTTGCGGGTTAATATATTGATGATATGTTTTACCGGTAGGAATATGATTAATTAATTCAACCGCACCGATTTCAACGAGTTTTTCGCCTTCTTCCGCTTTAAAGCCGGTAGTTTCCGTATCAAAAACAATCTCTCTGACCATTTTTATTCCAATTCATCTATCAAGCAAGCCAATTCAACCAACAAAAGATTTTTAGGCTTATCAGTATTAATAACAACATCAGCCAAAAGAATTTTATCCGAATTCTTCATTTGAACATTATTAATTTTTTCAAAATCTTCCGCTGAAATTTTATCTCTGTTCATAACCCGTTGTTTCTGAACTTCATAATCCACATCGGCAACAATAACACAATCACAATATTTATTCCAACCCATTTCATAAAGCAATGCAGCATCAATAAAATATAAATCATTGTAATAATGATTTTTTCTGACTAATTGTTTTAATGTTTGCTTCAAAAAAGGATGAACTAAAGCCTCCAGTTTTTTAAGCTGATCATTATGTGTAAAAACAATATTGCGGAGAGCTCTTTTATTAACTTTTCCGTTTTCAACAACCTGAGGAAAATTCTTTTTAATAACAGCAATAAAGTCTTTTTTGTAATACAAACGTCTGACCCAGCCGTCTACATCATAAACACTGTATCCCAGTTTTTTTACAAGCCCGGCCAAAGTTGTCTTTCCACATCCGATAGAACCGGTAATACCGATGATTTTCATAAATATTTCCTTAAAACAAAGTATTGGGAAGTTATCAACAAAACAGGCTCTTTCTGTGCATAACCCCCTTATTCCTGATATTTATACAAATTAATCACCACAATGTAAAATCTAATATACTGACTTACACACAAGCTGAACACCCTATAATAAAAACGGGAATAAAAAAGTTATTAACAAAACTCCGATTTTTTCATTTACGAATTTAAATATATGAAATTGAAAAAGAATGACTGAAAGTAAAAAAAGAGTTAACATTTTTATTAACAAATAATTAACCTTTGGATAACTTTGTTAATTCAAAAATTATGCAAAGAACTCACAGGAATAAACAAA
>CAZFRT010000134.1:0-3644 GCA_964521455.1 uncultured Azospirillum sp. | reverse complement strand
GAACAGCTTGTCCGTCGCCGATACCTGTTGCAACAATTGAAACGCGGATTTTGCCGACCAAACTTTCATCAAAACTAGATCCGAAGATAATGTTAGCGTCTTCATCAACTTCTTCTTTGATACGGCTGGCGGCTTCATCAATTTCAAACAAAGTAATGTCAGAGCCACCGGTAATATTAATCAAAACGCCTTTGGCACCATGCATTGAACAGTCATCAAGCAACGGATTGGATAATGCCTGCTCTGCGGCTTTAACGGCTCTGTCTTCACCCTCGGCTTCACCGGTACCCATAATGGCTTTGCCTTTATCTTCCATAATGGATTTAATATCTGCAAAGTCCAAGTTGATTAATCCGGGCATCATCATCAAATCAGTGATAGAACGAACACCTGCATACAGAACATTATCTGCCATAACAAAAGCATCTGCCAAAGTTGTGTTTTTATCAGCAATTCTGAACAAATTTTGGTTAGGGATAATGATGATACTATCAACTTCTTTGGTAAAAGTTTCTACCGCGGTTTCGGCAGTTTCATAACGTTTTTTACCCTCAAATTGGAATGGTTTGGTCACAACACCGACCGTCAAAATGCCCTTTTCTTTGGCAATTTTAGCAACAACAGGGGCTGCACCGCTTCCGGTACCGCCACCCATGCCGGCTGTAATAAAGACCATATTAGCACCTTCTAACTCGCGCTCAATTTCATCTTTGGCCTCTTCTGCGGCCAATTTACCGACTTCCGGACGAGCACCGGCACCCAAGCCCTGTGTTGTTTCCAAACCGAGCTGAATTTTACGGCTGGCTGTTGAATGAGCCAAAGCCTGAGCATCTGTATTGGCAACAATAAAATCAACACCCTCAAGATTTTGGGCAATCATGTTGTTTACGGCATTACCACCGCCGCCGCCGACACCGATGACAGAAATTCTGGGTTTCAAATGAGCGATTGTTTTTTCCGGAACAGCTAACTTAATTGACATGTTTTATCCTAACTAAAAAATTCTTTTAATCCAAAAATTCTCTTGTGCTTAGGATATAACAAAATAAATTAAGGTTTGGTTACCAGAGAGTTTTTTTTTGCTTTGAGCCTATTTTTTTTCTAAAAATTCTGCTTAAACCAAGACAGAACAGACCCAAACATTCCAGAATCGGAACGAACCGGTTTATTAATGATTTTATTGGGTTTCTTTTCCGTATAATTTAAGGCAAACAAAAGCAGGCCAATGCAAGTTGAAAATGACGGATTGTATAGATTATCCGGCAAATTAATAATATTTTTAGGTCTACCGAGGCGAACCTGTTTATCTAAAACCATGGAAGCGACTTCGCGAATCCCAGAAAGCTGACTTCCGCCACCGGTCAAAACAACACGATGGCTGGAAATATCTGCCAGACCATGCTCTCTGAATTTTTCATTCACCAGTTCAAAAATTTCTTCAATACGCGGAGTGATGATACTTATTAAATCTGACTTCGGAACTTGTTTAATGGAGCAGTCATCTTCCTCCCCGACCGGATAAACATTTATCAGTTCAGCTTTGTCCTGCGAGGTAAGGAATGCGCAACCATGCAATGTTTTGAGTCTTTCCGCATGCGCAAAAGAGGTTGTCAGCCCATAGGCGATGTCGTTTGTTACATTATTTCCGCCAACAGCCAAAGATGAGAAAAATACCGGGTGTCCGTGACGAAAACTGGCAATACTGGTCGTGCCGCCGCCGATATCAATTACCGTTGCTCCAATCTCTTTTTCATCATCGACCAAACAAGAAAGTCCGGATGCATAAGAAGAAAACGCTTTTCCGGCAATTTCCAAATGCGCATTTTCGATAACTGTCGATAAGTTCCGAAACATAATATCGGGAATTAAGCCCAACAGAATATCTACAGATAAATTTTCTCCGAAAATATTGCGCGGATCTTTGATTTCTTCGCCCATATCCAGACGATAGCTGGTCGGCAGACAGTGGATGAGCTCATGCCCCTCAACGTTAATTTTATTGATGCCGCGCTCAATTACCTTGTTAATATCAGCTTCATTGACCGGGCGATTTTTATTCACGGCGATGGAAGCACTTTTTATAGTACTCTTCATTTTATCGCCGGAAATATTGACGATGATACGGTCAATACGCTCATTTGCCATTTGTTCCGCAGCTTCTACTGCATTACAAACAGACAATGTGGCTTGATTGATATCTACAACCACACCGTTTTTTATTCCTTTGGAGGCATTATAACCATAGCCGATAACATCAACACGTTTATCTCGACTGATTTTGGCAATAACACAGCAAACCTTGGATGATCCAATATCCAAAGCGGCGATGGTTGTCAGTCGGTTAAATGAATGTGTCAACGTCGGCTCCCTTTTTCTTTTTAACTTTTATGTACGGCTTTCTTTAATCTGACGAAGACGCGTCGGCTTTTCTTCCGCACTTCTTTTCAGCTTTACCGTTACCTTATCTTTCAATCTTAAATCAAGTATGGTTAATTTACGTTTAAGAATGCCGTTGGTCGCATCTAATTTGAGCATTTTTTTCCATGCGTCTTTCACGTTTTCTTCCGGTAATTTAATGGTTATTCCGTCTTTAATATCATCAAGAACAAGGTTCCAACGGCGGCCGGATATAAAATTGGCAACCTTAACTCGGCTTAAAATCTGCTTATTTTCACTGATATTATCAAGCAGTGTATTAATATTTTCAGGCGCACCTACCCCAACAATCAATAAAATCGGTTGTTTGGGTTCAAAAGCAGCATTAATCACTTTGCCGTCATAATCTATGGGATAAAACTTTTCATTAAGCTGCCAAATAGAGCGAACTTTGCGCTCTTCTATAGCAACCTGAATAACATTCGGGAAAAAAGTTCTTTTAACCAAAACATTTCGCACCCAAGGCAATGTTTCTAAGCGCTCTTTTATCTCTTGAAGATTAATTTTCAAAAAATTATCGCCGCGCTTAAGCTGCATCACCTGAAGAATCTCATTCTTTGAGGTTTTTTCTCGTCCGGTCACAACCACATCTTCCAAAGTAAAACCAATCTCTGAAGTGTAATCATAAAAATCTTGAGAAACGTGTTTAATTTTGTCGGCTACCAAATCGGTATTCAATAATACAGTAATAAAAGCGAGCACAAAAATAACAGATAAAACAACAATATTACCCAGCAGCCGATAGCCAAACTCTTTTGGTTCGGTGACAATATTGTTTTTAGGAGCCGGCTTTGCAACCTCTGTATTTTGCGTTTCTTCGCTCATTTTTTATTTTGAAATGCCCATTCTTTTAACTTCCCATTCCAGGGTGATGGAAGTTTGTTCTTTAACTTTCTGCACGATTGTTTCGCCCAGCTTTTCAATATCGGCGGCAGTCGCGTGACCGGTGTTAATAAGGAAGTTGCAATGCTTTTCAGAAACCTTTGCGCCATTGATATTCAAATCTGCACAACCGGATTTTTTAATCAACTCCCACGCACGCAGACCTTCCGGATTTTTGAAAGTGGAACCTGCCGTTTTTTCATTATACGGTTGATTTTTCATACGATAGGCCTTGTGTTCATCAAGTTTGGCAGTGATATTTTCTGCCGTATCCGGTGTGGTTTTGAAAGTGATTGAAGTAATAATCCAATCTTCAGGAAAGAAAC
>CAZFRT010000133.1:0-3691 GCA_964521455.1 uncultured Azospirillum sp. | reverse complement strand
ATCCGGATTTTTAATGTCAAATTTCCGGTATGATTTCTTACCAAAACCATCCGGCGTCGCCACCACCATCGCTCCCACAGCATAGCTGCCCTGAATATGAGAGTTATCATAAATTTCGATTCTTTCCGGCAACCTCGGAAGACCAAATATCCGGGCAAACTCTTCCAAGTTGCTTTTAACTGAAGCCTCTTGGGCAATTTTCCTATCAATAGACGCTTTGGCATTCTCCAAAACATTCTGTACCAATTTTGCTTTATTGCCTTTTTGATAAGTGTTGATACGAGTTTTCAAAGCCTCTTCCAAAAACTCTTTATTATCGACAGGTTCTGAAATAACAATTTCTTTGGGCGGCACATTTGAGGTATAAAAACTACTCAAAAAAGCTTCAAGAATTTCTTTATCTTCAGCCTCTGCCGTCTGTTTCGGAAAATAAGGAACATTCCCGCAGTTTTGCCCCGAACGGATAAAAAACACCTGAATACAAACCAAACCGTTTTTGCGAGCCAAGGCAACAACATCACAGGATTTTATATCGGCATATTCCACGGAATTACTGTTTTGAACATTCGTCAATGCCCGAATTCTGTCCCGATAAATCATTGCCTGTTCATAATCTGTATTCTCACTGGCTTCATACATCCGGCGGGAAAGTTCTTCTTGAATACTGGTATTTTTACCCTCCAAAAAATCTATAGCTTCCCGAACCAAACACCGATAATCCTCTTGAGAAATTTTTCCCACGCAAGGAGCCGAGCAACGCTTAATCTGATACATCAAGCAAGGTCTTTGCCGATTATTGAAGACCCCATCGCGACAGGATCGCAACAAAAAAGCCTTCTGCACTACGTCCAAAACATTATTAACAGCACTAACACTCGCAAACGGACCAAAATATTTGCTCCTGTCATTTCTTTTTCCCCGATACTTCCGTAAAGAAGGATATTCCGCTTCCACATCAATCACCAAGTGCGGAAAAGTCTTATCATCTTTAAGAAGAATATTGTACTTCGGTTCCAGCTCCTTAATCAGCTCGTTTTCGAGTAGCAAAGCCTTCGCTTCGTTTTCAACAATAATAAACTCCATCCGGCGGATTTCTGAAACCATTCTTTGCAAGCGTAAAGGGAGTTTGTTAAGATGCGAATAAGCAACTATTCGTTTTTTGATATTTTTGGCTTTCCCGACATAAAGAACCTTGTCGTTTTCACCCAACATCCGATATACTCCGGGATTTTCCGGAGCAATTTTGATGTTCATCAATAAAACGTCTAAACCTTGCCTGATATTAACCAAGAGAAATCATTCCTTTAGAAAACAAACCCACTGAAATAATATAACATAAATACAAAAGAACAAAAACAAACCCTTCAATACGGCTTAATTTATTATCACTGTACATAAACGGCAGTAAAAAAACCGTAGCCAAGACCATAATCCAGATATCATAGAGCAAAAACTGCGTTGGAACCTCAATATCCGTAACCGTACATACTGCTCCCATGATAAAAACAATATTCCATATATTGGAGCCGATAACATTACCCAACGCCACATCCGTCTGCTGACGAAACGCCGCCATGCAAGAAGTCGCCAACTCCGGCAGCGACGTTCCAAAAGCGATAATTGTCAAACCAATAACCTCTTCTGAAACCCCTAACATTCGGGCTAAAGAGACAGCTCCGTCAACCAGCAGATCGGAACCCCATACAATCGCCGCCAATCCGAATACCGAAATAAAAATCACAAAAAACCAACTCTTATCCACCAACGGACTGACATTTTCGTCATCCTTACCCGTATTAATTTTTGATGTAAAATAATTGTAAACAATAAATAAAAAAAGCAACAACAACATCAAAATTCCTTGCCACCGCACAAACTTCCCCATCATGGCAAAAAGCGTAAAAATCCCGGTTACAAAAAACAAAAAAGCATAATCCCGCAAAAAAACATGCCGAATACATGAAACCGGATAAATAACCGCCGCCGCTCCCAAAATCAGCAAAATATTAGCAATATTGGAACCAACGATATTTCCGATGGTAATTCCCTCGGATTCTTGTAAGGCTGCCCTCAAACTGACAACAAACTCCGGAGCAGAAGTTCCAAAGGCCACAATTGTCAAGCCGACAATCAAAGCCGGAATTTTAAGCTTATTGGCAATAGCTACCGCTCCCTGAACGGCATATTCCGCTCCACACATCAACAAAACAAAACCAAACAAAATCAACAAAGATGCCGACAACATTTTTTCATCCTTAAAAATTCAATCTGAAAAACTTATACAATGGAATGAACCGCAACACAACTGGATTATTTGGCCCGTCCGAATAAATTCCGCCAAAACATGGAATATTTCGATTTTTTTCCTTCGTTCTCCAGATTATTTAAATCATTCAAGGCTTTAGATGTTATTTTTTCCAAAGTTTTGACACATTTCTTTTTGCCCAAAACAGATAAATACAAACGATAGAAATCTTCAAATTCTTGAGAATATTCCTGCCGGGTAACTTCTATTTTAGTTCGTTTGAAAAAGCGATTAAACTCCTGTTCTCCAAACTTCAAATCAACGGTAAGAAATTTTTCAAACTTTCCATAAAGTTTCATCACCTCTTTATAATTAGGAAACTGACGTTCCACCATGGATTCAATATACTTTACCACACCTTGTTTGCCGTTAAGCTTAGCTCTTTCATATCGCATAAAAAGCCGCCGGAGATTTTTTACCAAAGGGTCATTGTCAAAATTTCTCGGCTCCATAATTCTGGCCAAAGTTTCAGATAAATGATACCCTTGTTTGTAACTCTTTGTCGCCTCATCAATAACCCGTCTGATACTTTTATCGTTCCGATTTCCGCCTTCCCGTAAATACAAAGCCATAAAAGACAACTTCATAATATCCGTTTTAGAAAAGAAATCAGCAGGAATTCCCTTTTCTGAAACACATTCCACCGCATGTGTCAACTCATGCGGGAGAATTTTTCTCAGGCTGATTTCATCCTCATACCTGATATTTTCAGACACAATCCCCAACAGCGGACGATTTGTGGTTGTTGCCGCACAATATGCCGTACAACTGCGGATATTTTTGGAATTTGCGTTTTCATGGATTATATCTTTTTCAATTACAACGATCCCGTTTCTAACCTCAAAAAAACGAAGCAACTCATCGGCATATTCAATTCCGTCGTTAATTTTCAACATCGTCTCCAAACGCAAAAGAGAGGTCTTAGCCCAGAAAAAATTCTCGGGAAAATCCAACTTTCGAAAAACCTGATGCAACAAACTTTCTGTTCCGTCAGTTTTCATCCCCTTAACACTATCCCATAAAAAATCCCCTTCTTTTCCCTCACCTTTTTTGAATAAAATCTCCGAAAACGGATAAGCTTTTTTGTTCCAAATAAAATTTGCTCCTTCAATCTCCTCAATCAATCGTTGATTTTCATCGGTTTTTATTTTCCGGCATTCCGCTTCCATCGCACTATAATGATTAAGTTTCATTGCAAACCGTTTAATGTTTTCATAAATTTCCCAGCGTTCCATATCCGCCTCTGTCCGCATATCTTTGGGAAAATTTCGGCGTTGCTCTTGTAATTGCTTTAATTTTTTGGCGTCTCTTTCAAGAAAAAGCTTTTCTTCAAGCAAAACATCCGGCGGCATCACATCTCTGAAATAATGATAATTAAACCGTTGA
>CAZFRT010000132.1:0-3695 GCA_964521455.1 uncultured Azospirillum sp. | reverse complement strand
TCATTATCCATAGCGGGAAGATCATCGTGGATTAATGAATAAGAATGAAGCATTTCCAATGCCGCTGCCGTTCGAAAGGATTTTGCCTCAGAAATGCCGAATAATTTGGCGGTTTCAGAAACCAAGTAAGGACGGAGCCGTTTGCCTCCGTTCATGACCGAATATTTCATGGCTTCGACAACTCTTTTCTCCTCTCCTTCGGGAAGTGGAAAAAAAGAAACCAGTTTCGTGTTAAATTTTTGAGAATAAGAATTAAGAATTTTTTTGATGTTTTTCATAATCAGTCAATCTTTTCCAGTTCAGATGAGCTTATTTCTCCGTTTGGAGAGATTTCAATCTTTTCAATTTTAAGCTGAGCGTCTTTCAGTTTTTTTTCGCAGAATTGTTTTAAACTGACGGCCTTTTCATAGGCTGTAACCGCATCGTCAAGTTTAATGCGTCCGCTTTCAAGCTCGCGGACAATGTTCTCTAACTGCAAAAGAGCGTCCTCAAAGTTTAAGTCTTTGATTTCATTGTCTTTCATTAATTTTCTCCTTATTAATTTAGGCAATATTATTATATTATATTTCTAATATCAACTTTAATGTAACCATTGTGATAAACAGCTAAAGTATATATAATAATTGGCTTTATTAGAACTGTTTGAAGCTTCCCTCCTATGGTATGCTTAAAGAAACATCAGGGAGGAAAAAATGAAAAATGTGACAGTAAAATTAGGAGCAAAGTTATTTAAAGCTTTAGGGAATGAAAAACGATTGGAGATATTGTTTAATTTGCTGAATCAGGAATTGAATGTGGGTGAGTTGGAAAAGCGAGTTGATTTAAGTCAATCGGCATTATCCCAGCATTTGGCTTTGTTGAGAGGAGAGGATATTGTAAAAACCCGTAGAGTGGCTCAGACGATTTTTTATTCAATTAAATGCGAAAAAGTGATTAAGGTTTTGAATTTTATTAAAAAACTTTATACTGTTCCGTGTTATTAAAATGAAAAGAACGGCAAATAACGGCGGTCTTAATCTGAGGCCGCTGTTTTTATGTCTATTGTTTTTTTATTTGGGTTATAGCCAATGGTTAGGCGTCCTTCTCTCAAAGCCAGTGCTTCTTTTCCGAAAAGTTCAAACCGCCAACCTTTTAAAACAGGGTTGTGTTTGTCGGCAAAAACAGAGAGGTTTCGTAAATCTTCTTCCGAAGCAATGAGTTTGGCAACAACGCCGCTTTCCTGACTTTTGAGTTTGAGCAGAAGTTTTAACAACTCATATAAAGACAGAGAAGCTCCGGACAGATTTTTTTCTTTCTCGGGGCGGACGTATTGTGAGGTTGGGATATTTCGAGCCGTATTCAGTACCTCAAGAATCTCAATCGCAAGTTTTCCGGCCAGAATATCTTTGCGAATGTTGCGGATTTCTTCCATTTCCTCAAGAGTTTGCGGGCAGGCAGCGGCAATATTAAGCAGACAATCATCCTTAATAATACTTTGTCTCGGAGTATCTTTCTTTTGAGCTCGATCTTCCCGCCAAGCAGCCAGTTCTCTCAAAATGGTTAGAAAACGGGCATTATGAGAGCGGTGTTTGATTTTCTGCCAAGCATCTTGCGGATGAACAATATATGTTTCCGGATTAGTCAGAATTTCAGCTTCTTCATCCAGCCAGTGTAACCTTCCCGTATTTTCGAGTTGTGCTTTCAGATGTTCGTAAATAGGGATCAAATGAGTTACATCGGAGAGGGCATATTGCAGTTGTTTTTTATCCAACGGACGTTTGCTCCAATTGGATAGTCTGCAACTTTTATCTAAGGAGATGTTAATGATTTTGTTTACCAGTGTTTCGTAGCTGACTGAATCCCCAAACCCGCAGACCATGGCGGCAATTTGAGTATCAAACACCGGATCGGGAATGAAGCCTGAGAGCTTGTATAAAATCTCAATATCTTGTCGTCCGGAATGAAAAACTTTGACTACGTTTTTGTTTTGCAGAATTTCAAAAAACGGAGATAAGTCCAGTTCCGTAGCCATCGGATCGATAATTGCACAATTTTCCTTGCTTCCAACCTGAATCAGGCAGAGTTGGGCATAATAAGTTTTTTCTCGCAGAAATTCTAAGTCAACCGTTATGAATTCCTGTCGATTAAGTATTTCGCAAAAGTTTTTTAAATCCGATGTTGTTTCGATTATGTTCATTTTTATTTTCCTGCCTGTTTACAGCTTGATTATTTAATATTTTTTTCTGTTCAAAGCAAGAAAAATATCAACGGTGAAAAAAGCCGTCTTTTTTGTGTTCATCTCTTTAAGTTTGGCTTGCTTTTCGTCGTAATTAGTTTTAAAACTATAAAGCTTAATCAAATAAATGATAAAAAGAGGTTTTTATGCAAAAATATCGCACACATACTTGCGGAGAGCTTCGTGCCTCCGATATCGGTCAAGAAGTTAAACTTGCCGGTTGGATTCATCGTAAACGTAATCTGGGAAATCTTTGTTTCGTGGATTTGCGAGATCATTATGGAATTACGCAATGTGTGGTCGATAGCAGTTCCGATTTGTTTGAAAAAATCGAGGCTTTGCGTCCGGAATCCGTTGTTGGTTTCTCCGGAAGTGTGATTGCTCGTGAGAGTGTTAATAAAAATATGCCGACCGGTGATATTGAAATTAAGGTTTCGGCAATTGAGGTGCATTCCGAAGCAGATGTGTTGCCGTTTCAGGTGGCTGTTGAAGATGATGCTCCGGAAGAAATGCGTTTGAAATATCGCTTTTTGGATTTGAGAAAAGATAGAATTCATAAAAATATTTTACTCCGCTCAAAAGTTATTCAGCGTTCTCGTGAATTAATGAGAGAGCAGGGCTTTACCGAGTATCAGACACCGATTTTGACAGCGTCTTCTCCGGAAGGGGCTCGCGACTTTTTGGTGCCTTCTCGTCTTAATCCCGGAAAATTCTATGCTTTGCCTCAGGCTCCGCAACAGTTTAAGCAATTGTTGATGGTGTCCGGTTTTGATCGCTATTTCCAAATTGCTCCGTGTTTCAGAGATGAAGATCCGCGTGCTGATCGTAGTCCGGGTGAGTTTTATCAGATGGATATGGAGATGAGTTTTGCCACTCAGGAAGATGTTTTTGCCGTTATTGAGCATACATTGGGTGGAATTTTTAACGAGTTTGCAAACGGTAAAAGTGTTGATCAAGCACCTTATCGTCGTATCCCGTTCAGAGAAGCTATGTTGAAATATGGTTCTGATAAACCAGATTTAAGAAATCCACTGGTTATGCAGGATGTTACAAAGTTCTTCGGTGAGTCCGGTTTCGGTGTTTATGATACTCTGGCTAAAGAAGGCAAGATGATTAAAGGTATGGTGGTTGAGGGAATTGCCGACAAACCTCGCTCCTTCTTTGATAAATTAGATGCCTATGCTAAAGAAGAAGGAATGGGCGGTATTGCTTATGTTGCTTTTGCGGCTGCCGGAGCTAAAGGTATTGCTAAATTGCTGAGTGAAGCTAAATTGGCTGAGTTAAAATCCGAATATGGCGTAAAAGAAGGCGATGCCATTCTGTTTATGGTCGGCAAAGGCGTTAAGTTTGATAAATTTACCGGACGTTTGCGGAATAAAGTCGGTGAAGAACTTGGTTTGTTTGATGAAAATTCGTTCAGAATGTGTTGGGTTGTTGATTTTCCGTTCTATGAAGAAAATGAAGAAACCGGAGCTGTGGA
>CAZFRT010000131.1:0-3770 GCA_964521455.1 uncultured Azospirillum sp. | reverse complement strand
GTTATTAAAAAAGAAGGCGGCGAGGTTGTAAGAGTTGATAACTGGGGTTTGAAAAACCTGGCTTATCGTATTAAGAAAAACCGTAAAGGCCACTATGTTCTCATGAATATCACTGCTCCGGCAAATGCCATTGCAGAATTCGAAAGAATTATGAGATTCAACGAAGACATTATTCGTTATATGACTGTTAAGGTTGATGAGTTCAATTCTGAACTGTCTTCCTCTGATGAAACTTCAGCTGTAGAAGAATAGGAGAAACGTAATGGCTAAACAAGTATTCTTTAGAAGAAAAAAAGCTTGTCCGTTTTCCGGTGAAGACGGTCTGAAAATCGATTACAAAGATGTAAAACTTCTTTCCAGATATATTTCTGAAAAAGGTAAAATCATCCCTAGTCGTATCACAGCTGTTTCTGCAAAAAAACAAAGAGAGCTCGCTCGTGCTATTAAACGTGCACGTTATATCGCTCTTCTTCCGTATGTTGCAGCTTAAGGGAGGGTAATGAAATGGAAATTATTCTTCTCGAACATGTAGAAAAATTGGGTAAAATGGGCGACAAAGTAAACGTTAAAAACGGTTATGCCCGTAACTATCTCTTGCCTGCAAAAAAGGCTCTTCGTGCAACTGAAGCCAATGTTGCTTTCTATGAAAAACAGAAGGCTGAATTGGAAGCACACAACAAAGCCATGTTAGATGAAGCTACTGCAAAAGCTGAATCTTTGAAAGGCTTTAGTGCCGTTCTGATCCGTCAGGCTGCCGAAACAGGTCAGCTTTATGGTTCTGTTACCATTCGTGATATTGCATCAGCAATTAAAGAAGCCGGTTTCAGTGTTGAACGTCGTTGTGTTTATCTGGAAAAACCTATTAAAGATTTAGGTGTTTATCCGGTTAAACTGAACCTGCATCCGGAAGTATCTCAGACTATTCTTGTTAACGTAGCAAGAACAGATGATGATGCTAAGAAACAGGCAAAAGCTTATTCTGCTGAATAAAATTTATTCAGTTTTGGAAAAAGAAAGGCTCCCAGACGGGAGCCTTTCTTTGTGGATTGAATCTTATTCTTATCTTTAACGGTTCTATCCAATGTTTTTTGTATTTTGGAAAAATTATAATTTATTTAACCTATTTAAGTTAGAAGGAAATTATTAATTTGTACAAAATATTGGGGACAGAATGTTTAAACAGTGGTGGAATGCCAGTCGAATTTATTTTGACAGAAGAATGCTGATAATGACCTGTTTGGGTTTTTCCAGCGGTTTTCCGTTGTTTTTGGTTTTTGGAACATTAAATTTATGGCTTAAGGATTCCGGAATTTCGTATACGCTTATCGGTATGTTTTCTTTGGTGAAAACACCGTACAGTTTTAAATGGGCTTGGGCTCCGTTTATTGACAGAATTAGATTGCCAATATTTTCCCGATTGGGGAGGCGGAGAGGCTGGGCTTTGTTTACGCAGATTTTTTTGATGTTGGCGATTTTGGGTATGGCGATAACCGATCCGGGAAAATCTTTGGGGGTTATGGCTTTTTTTGCGGTTCTGGTTGTTATTGCTTCGGCTTCTCAAGATATAGTTTTAGATGCTTTTCGGATTGAAAGCTTTAACAATAAGGAACAAGGGGCTGGTTCGGCGATTTTTGTTCTCGGGTATCGTTTGGGGTTGATTTTTTCCGGTGCGGGAGCTTTGTGGTTGGCTTCAATTATGAGTTGGCATAATGTTTATGTGATTATGTCTTTGGGAGCTTTGGTCGGAATAGCCACAATCCTGTGTTGTAAAGAACCCAAAAAGGAACAACATTATAAAGAGGAAAAATATAAAGATTTTGATGATTTCTTAAGAACAGCCGTTTATGAACCGTTTGCCGATTTTATGAAAAGAAAACACTGGGGTTTGATACTTTTGTTTGTTTTTCTTTATCGGATGAGTGATGCCTATATGGGGCCGATGGCTTACCCTTTTTATGATGACATGGGTTTTACTAAGGCTCAGATTGCTTATGTTTCCAAACTTTATGGAATGATTGCCACAATCTTGGGAGGCATTATCGGCGGAGTGGTTTTGAACCGTGTCGGAGTTATGAAAGGGTTGATGGTTTGCGGAATTTTACAGGGATTGACCAATCTTATTTTTGTTGCTCAGGCTTATGCCGGAAATAATACATATATGTTAGTGATAACCATATCTTTTGACAATATTGCCGGGGGAATGGGGGTTACGGCTTTGGTTGCATATTTGTCTTCTTTGTGCAATGTGGCTTATACGGCAACGCAGTATGCATTGCTTTCTTCATTAATGAGTTTTGCCAGAGATGTTTTTGCCGCGACCAGTGGTTATATGGCAGAGGCAGTCTCTTGGCCGGTGTTCTTTTTTATTACTTCGTTGATGGTTGTTCCGGGATTGGTTCTGCTCTGGTATTTGATGAAATTAGAAACGCATAAAATAGTTCTTGAAAAAAAATCTGTTTGATAATAACTTAACAATCTGTTTAATTAGATTTCTGTGAATGTATTATTTAACTAAAACAATAGATATATGAGTATTATGGCGTTAACGTCCGTTCAGCTTGTTGTTCTTGTACTTCTTTCGTGGTTGTTTTCTTTTTTTGTCGGGATGTTTTTACCTCTCGGGAAGAAAGATTGGATGGCACGATTCAACTGGCTGTTGTTTGTTTTGTTCTCTGTCGGAAGTCTGGTCTTGCTGACTCTTAACACTTCACTATGGATTGGCGGCGGTTCGTTGGTAATCTCCGCTTATCTTGTTTACAAGGGAAGAAAAAAGAGTAGTAAGCTGAGTTGGCTTTTGGGTGAAGAGAACCGAGAACCTAAAGGCAAGAAAACGTAATTTTGTCTGTCTGTTGTGCGAAAGCGGCTTTATACAAAAAGCCGCTTTGCTTTTTTTAAACCTTATAGGGCAGGTGAGAGTAAATAAATTCGCTGACACGGTTGGGCAGAACAGAACCGAACCATGCGGCAAAACGCATCGGCCAAGGAAAAGTTATCAATCCGACATTTTTATCCAAATCTTTAGCTATAATTGCAGCGGCTTTGTCGGCTTCCATAAGGAAGGGCATCGGGCATGTGTTTTTGTCGGTTATGCCTGATTTTACAAAGCCGGGACAAATGACACTGACATCAATATTATAACGACGTTTAAGATCAATTCTCAAAGCTTCACCCCAAGCTTTGACACAAGCTTTAGCTGCACTGTAGGACGGGCAGGTGGCCATGCCGTGATATCCGGCAATGGAGCTGACAATTGCGATTGCTTTCCGGTCGTTATGATAGAGTTCGCAACCAATATCTCCCAAAAATTTTTTGCGAAAAGGGTTCATGGAAAAAGCTCTTTTTTGTTTTTTCATTTTGTGAATAAATTGTTCTAAAGAAGAAGTGTTCCCTTCCAGTTTTTTCATCAAGGCATATTGGCGTTTTTTATAGATTTCAATTGTCGGAACAACAGTGTTTACAACACCGCCGACATTGGTATTGAAGGTGTTATGAATATTTTCCGGTGTTTCTTCCAGAGTGGCAACACCGGCATTGGCGATTACCAGATTGAGAGGGGCGTTTTGTTCGCATTCTTCTATCCAGTTTTGGACAGCCTCTTGATCTTTGACATCAAGGATTTTTGCAAAAACTAAAGCTCCGAGTTTTTCGCACTTTTTTTGAACAATTAAGAGCCGGTCTTCGTTTCTTCCGCAGAGAAACAGAGTTTTGGCGGTTGTGGCGGCGTAGTGCAGGGCTAAAGCTTTACCTATACCGGATGTGGCTCCGGTAAT
>CAZFRT010000130.1:0-3828 GCA_964521455.1 uncultured Azospirillum sp. | reverse complement strand
AAGAACCAAAACCAATACTATCCATACTAAGTCTTTTTTTTTTTTTGCAACAAAAAAGTGCATCCGCTCGCGAATTTAAAGGCGATTTCACATTTCTGTTACATTTCGGACGGAAAATTTTTAGTTTATCAAGTCGATTTTAATTTTCTTTTTGAAGAATTTTGCAAAACAAGTCAGATAGGCGAGGGCAAAAGTTTTGCCGTTTTCAATTTCAACCCAACGTTCGGGTTGAAAGTCGAGAATGTCGCAAAGTTCGGCAACGGAATAATTATTGTGTGTGCGGATTTGAGAGATTTGTTTTCCAAGGGAAACGGTTGTTTCCGGATTGCGTTCGGCAAAGTTTGTGTTGAACGGGCGGTTTCTTCTTTTACTCATTTTCAAACTCCTTAATTTTGTTTTAGTTAAACAAAACCGCCTTAAAATTTTAAGGCGGTGGAGCTGAAAAACTGTTACAACGCAGTCAGCCTTATTCGTCTGCAAAGCAGCTTATCTCGACTACTCCACCTTGAGTGGATTTGTTGTAAAGATGTTTTTCAGACACCACAATTCATCTCTGAATTGCAAAAAGGATGATAAAGGAAATAAATTAATTATTCAAGCCACATAATTTCAGCTTGTACATTGATACCAATCGGACGTCAAAGCTCATTATAAAAACAGACAACTTTCGCCTCATCTGCTGACCTCAAAAAAATCCCTCTCATTTGAGAGGGATTTTTTGCAATTATACTCATCCGATATTATTTTGATGCAAGTTTTTCATTTTTAGATTTTGCAAACATATTTTTGTGGGATTCTTTAATGGAAGCTACCTGTTTTTTGAAATTAGCCAAGTTGGTTCCTTGTAGATTTTCCCCTGCGGAGGCTTTAATTGTCAATGGATTAACACGAGTGCCGTTCTTAACAACCTCATAATGCAAGTGAGGTCCTGTAGAGCGTCCGGTACTGCCTACATAACCGATAATTTGTCCTTGTTTTACTCTGACACCCGGATGAATTCCTTTAGCAAAGCTTTTCATGTGTCCGTAAGCTGTTGAATATTCTGAGTTATGGCGAATTTTGATATAATTCCCGTATCCGCCGTTATATTTGGCAACTTGAACAACTCCATCTCCGCCGGCATATACAGCAGTTCCCTGAGGGGCAGCATAGTCAACCCCCCAATGTACTCTCAAGTCTTTGAAAATAGGGTGTCTTCTGCGACCGAACGGAGAAGAAATCCGAGCGTTTTGAAAAGCCAACGGCTTACGATGTAAGGTTTTTTTCATAGCCAAACCTTTTTCGTTAAAATAATCGACATTACCGTTTTTGTCTTTGAAACGGTAAAGAGAAATCTTGTCTTTACGCAATGTCAAAGAGGCATAAAGAATATTTCCAGTTTTAACGAGTTGACCATCCGGCGTCAGTTGATTTTCATAGATGATTTCAAAAGTATCGCCTTTACGGACATCTCTTCTGAAATCAATACTGTATGCAAAAATATTAATGAAATTGGCAACAATTTTATTTGGTACGCCTTGTTTGTTCATGGATTTTGACAATGTGCCTTCGATTCTTCCACTGGCACTGTTGATTTCCTCTAAAAGTTCGTCTTTTTCAGCTTTGGCAAAATACCGATTATTTTCCTTTTTGCTTAAAATAAAGCGTTCTCCGGCTTTTCCCGGAATGACAATGTTTTCCAAAGAAAGGAGTTTGTCTTCCTGAGTGTCCATAATGGTAGTTATCTGAAGTTTCTGTCCGATACGCAGATTCCTTGGATCATAAACTTTTTTCAGCTCCAGATAAATATCATTTGCCGCAGCATATTCCAAACCAAGTTTGGTAAGGATACTCATAAAAGTATCTCCTTTAGAAACGACGATTTCATTTTCGACGGTTCTTTCCTTTTCTTTATAATTAACCATCTCAAACAGAGACTTAATATTTTCAACGGAACTCTGCGGATATACGGAAGAAGTGTCGACCATTCCGGTAGAAATGGCGTTTTCGAGCATTAGGTAGTCAAAACGCTCGTTTGGAGAAATAGAGGCGTTAACATCATTATTGTTTGTTAAAGACAAAATAAAAGCGAACGCAACAGCCACGGCATACCCGACAGCAATAATGCGGTGTTTGTTTTTATGATTAATGTTCAACTTATCTTTTATGTTATTCAGCTTCATTTAAAATCCAAACGTTGTATTAAAATACTGTAAAAATAAAACATTAGACACAAAAAGGTCATCGATAAAAAATCAAAAACGAATATATGGCATAATCATCAAAATACCAATAGAAATATATTATTGGTGTGCATAAGTATGATTGTAAATAATTAATGTTAATTTTTTTATAATTTTTAAAAAAAGTTCTTGCAATTATATTTTTTGTTGGTTATAAGGTTAAACGAAATTGATGGGGGCGTAGTTCAGTTGGTTAGAATACATGCCTGTCACGCATGGGGTCGCGAGTTCGAGCCTCGTCGCTCCCGCCATTAAAATTAAAAACGCCGCCGTTAGGTGGCGTTTTTAATTTTAAATTACGGAAGTCGGTCGGCTCGAACTCGAAAGAGCTTGCTAAGGACTTTTTAGCGTTGCTCCGGTAAAAAGTCTCTGCAAAAGCAATGACATCTTAACGAAAAAGGGAAATGTAAATGACCGTATTGAGTTTAGATGCCATTGGACGAAGCTGCGACAGCAGCGAGCCTCGTCGCTCCCGCCATTAAAAAACCCGGCTTTATGTCGGGTTTTTTAATGGCTTGGAGTGCTGTGCTTGACGAGCGAAGCGAGTTCGGTTAACGAGGTTTGCGAAGTAAAACCGAAGTTAGAATGTGAATGAAAAGAACAGACCCTGAAAGGGTGCACAATGCGAAGCGTGTGCACAACCGAGGAGCTCCCGCCATTATAAATATGTATTCTTTGTTCTATCATTAAAAAAATCGGCTCCCGCCATAAAAAAAAGCTCGGTTTCCCGAGCTTTTTCAACAAGAGTTAATCTTTTTTATATTTAAAAGTCATATATAAAATAGGCACAGAAAAAAATAGGCTGACAATATTAAAAAAAGTTACCGGAATAGAATGAATATAAAATCCATACATAATCCAACCTAAGATTCCAAGATTATAAATACTGTATGTTATGCGTGAAAGACCTTGCACGTCTTTTGTCTTAAAAGTTTTTATGGCCTGAGGAATAAAGGCAATTGAAATACAAAAACCTGCCAAATAGCCGATGATTTCGAAAAAGGTATCCATTTTTTTCTCCGTTGAAATTAATTCTCCGAACAGAAAAACATAAAAAGGTTAATAATTTGATTATTTTTTATAAATCAGTTTTAAGGAAATATCTTGCAATATTTTTTCGGCATTATTATAAAACAATAACAAGCAAGGTGCGAAAGGAGAAATAAAGATGGATGAAGAAAATAAAAAACACTGGAGCCTGCGTTTTCTACTGGCCTGCCTGAAATCTCCGGTAACATTTGTATTAAGTGTTCTTTGTTGTTATTTTCTGTTTCAGGCCTATGTTTTGGATAATTCGGCCTTTATCAATAAGGCAATGGCTTTAGGCTGTGTTTTGCTTTGGTTTTTTTGGTTTATGGCCAAAAATATGTTTAAACTGGTTCTGATACTTGTGGTAATCAGTTTGGGTTTTTATACATATTATAACATCAGTCGTCAGGAAATCGTCAAATGCGAGGAAAGTGGCGGTATCTGGAATAAAAAGACCAAAACTTGCGAAGCTAAGCTCGGTTTTATGGATAAGTTGGAAAAACTTTGGAAACAATATACCGGGTGGTCTATGCGAAGCTCCGGGTGCGCCTGAATTCATTAATGTCGTAATACAAGG
>CAZFRT010000129.1:0-3898 GCA_964521455.1 uncultured Azospirillum sp. | reverse complement strand
TTCTTTGGTGTTTTGAGCTTTTTCCTCAATTGTTTTTACTTTTTCTTCCAATTCAGGGATAACACTGTATTGCAGTTCTCCTGCCCGTTCATACCGACCGTCGCGTTTCGCGATTTCAACCTCAATTTTAGCCTTGTCCAACTTATCTTTCAAACTGGTTAAATCCACAAGTCCCTGTTTTTCTTCTTTCCATTTATCGGCAAGGCTTTGGGCTTTAGCTTCCAATCCTGAAATCTCATAACCAATTAATTCCAAACGAGACTTAGACTGTTCGTCATTTTCTTTTTTCAGAGCTTCTCGCTCAATCTTCAATTGAAGAATTCGACGGTCTAACTCATCCAGTTCCTCCGGTTTGGAATCGATGGCCATTCTCAAAGAGCTTGCTGCCTCATCCATCAGATCAATAGCCTTATCCGGTAAAAAGCGGTCGCTGATATAACGGTTGGACAAAGTTGCCGCGGCAATTAAGGCGGAATCTGAAATTCTGATTCCGTGGTGGAGTTCAAATTTATCTTTAATGCCTCTTAAAATGGAAATTGTTTCTTCCACACTCGGTTCAGAGATAAACACCGGTTGAAAACGACGTGCCAAAGCAGCGTCTTTTTCAACATATTTCTTATATTCAGATAAAGTCGTGGCTCCGAGGCAATGCAACTCCCCTCTTGCTAAGGCCGGTTTTAAGAGGTTTGAAGCGTCCATAGAACCTTCACTTGCTCCAGCCCCGACAATTGTGTGCATTTCATCAATAAATAGGATGATGTTTCCGTTGGACGCTTCCACATCTTTGAGCACGGATTTTAAACGTTCTTCAAACTCTCCGCGGAATTTGGCTCCGGCAATCAACGCCCCCATATCCAAGGCTAAAAGCTGTTTTCCCTTCAAACTCTCCGGAACATCATTATTGACAATTCGCATTGCCAACCCTTCGACAATTGCCGTTTTTCCCACACCAGGCTCACCAATCAACACCGGATTGTTTTTGGTACGACGAGATAAAACCTGAATAGTACGGCGGATTTCATGATCTCTGCCAACCACGGGATCCAGTTTCCCATCTTTGGCTTTGGCTGTAATATCTATGGCAAATTTTTTCAAAGCATCAAAATTATCTTCTGAAGTTTCAGAATCGGCAATTCGACCTTTCCGATAATCATTAACGGCTTGATTCAACTTCTGCGGATTGACACCCGCTTTTTTCAATATTTCACAAGCAGGTGTTCCTTCAGTCATTGCCAAAGCCTGTAAAATACGTTCAATGGTTACGAACTTGTCTCCGGCTTTGTCGGCCAGTTTTTCAGCTTCCATCATTACTCGGGTAAATTCCTGAGACATTAAACTTTGCACAGATTGTCCCATAACTTCCGGAATTTTAGACAATGCCTCATTTACTTCATTGCGTATTTGAGAAACACTACCACCTGATTTCAATATCAAATCAGTAATAACACCGGATTTATCATCAATCAGCACTTTCAATAAATGCTCAGGGGAAATATACTGATGTTTATCTTTCGCAGCTTGATTGATAACATCTTGTATAACTTCTTTTGACTTACTCGTTAACTTCTCAAAATCCATGTTCGACCACCTCACTGTATATTAGTCATTCTACCTAATATATAGTAAGAGGCATACCGTTAAATCAAGTTTATCCTGCGATATTTTTTATGCTTCCGGCAACAGAGAAATCAAAGTAATCTCCGAAGGAGCAAATAAACGCATCGGAGGTCCCCAAGAACCGACACCGCGAGAGACATAAAGTTTCAGTCCGCGAACCTCATAGAAGCCGGCAAGATACTTATTGGCTTTTTTAACCAACAGATGGAACGGGAAAATCTGCCCGCCGTGGGTATGTCCGGAAAGTTGCAGGTCAATAATGCGATTGCTCAGATAGTCCACAAAATCCGGCGTATGAGACATTAAAACCTTATACTGGGTTTGCTTGCTTCCTTTCAGAGCCTTATAGAAATTAACATTCAACATCGGGCTCATGCTCGCGGTATGACTGTCCGGTATTCCGGCCAAATAAATATTGGTATCCCCAATCGTCAGCCCTTTGTTAAACAGGAGATGGAAACCCATTTCTTCAAAACGTTTCTGCCACGAAGCAATACCGTTATACAACTCGTGATTGCCAAAAGAAATATAAATACCGTACTTAGCTTTTAACTTTGCCAAAGCGTTTGTTTGGGCTGTTAAAATATCCACTTTATCGTCAATCACATCTCCGGTCAGAACAATAAAATCCGGACGCAAGGAATTTACCCGATTGACTAATTTATCTATATCGGAAACCGGAGTTGTCCGATTAATATGCAAATCTGACAGCTGCAACATGGTAATATTTTTATGAATTCGGTTTGAAGTAATATAAATATCTTTGATTTCAGGCTCTTTAACACCCTCGTAAAAAGCATAAGCGGAAAAAACAAGGGTCAAAATAACCGTTATCATGTTAGCTTTGCCGAGAACATTCAGATTTTTAGGATTCAGACACCAATTGGTTCGATCAAAAATTCGAACAATTCCATAAAGCACATACCACAAAACATCTCTGAAAATCAGAAGAGAAAACAAAAGAAACATTATTCCGAACAGAAAATAACTTATGGGTGCAAAAAGATTATATATGTCTGAAGACAACAGAGCATATTTTTTTACTCCGGCAATAATGAACGGAGAAAACCATCCGTAAGCAATCGTCAAAGCAATAGTAATTTTCCCCGGAAGTTTAATATCACTATAGCTGACAAGCGTTCTTACCGTAACAACCGTACAGGCAAGAGCTATAACCACCCCCGCAATAATAAAGTACACAACACATCCCCTTTTTTATTAGATATGACAGTCACCCTTCATCAAAACGGATAAGGTTTTGATGAAGCTCTATCCACACACAACTTAGATACTACTGTTTTCACAGCTCTGCCTTGTGCTTTATAATAAAAATTTCTGGAAAATAGTCAAATATAATTTAGTACTTAAACAGCATTTTGTCTAAAAAGAATACCGCTTCGTTCCGAAATAAATTAGACAACAGCCACTTTTTTACGGTAAGTTCTTTTCGGTTTTGGCTGTTCTTCCGAAACATTGCCATTATCTGCTTCAACATTATCTGAAGTCTCGGTAATTTCAATTATCTTAAAAGCTTTTTTTGCCGGAGATTTTTCTGCTTGAACAGTGTCTTCCGTTTTATTTTCAGTCTGAATATCATTATTCTCCGTCTTTTCTTCCTCGGAAGCAGTGTTTTCTCCGGCATTATCGTTACTGACGGTATTTTCCTGAGGAAAACCCTCTTTTCTTTGATTATTATTTTTCTGGTTCTGATTTTTCTTCTCATTTATTTCGGTAACAATTTTACGATAATGTTCCGCATACTGGCGAAAAACTTCAGCACTGACATAATCATTGTTATTGAGAGCGTCTTTAGCCAACTCATTATATCTTTTTATCAAATCAAGAGCCGTACCGCTGCATTTTCCGGCGATACTGTTGCTGTCAAACTTATAGTTGAGGGAATAAACCTGATTATTATAATTATTGTTGTTACGAAATTTATTATTTGTTCTTTTCATATTTTTAATACCATAATTGTTAACTAAAGGATCTTTACAAAGAACCCTGACAATCAAAAATTCAAATCTTATTTTTTTGAAAAAATCTTAAATGATGCCAAACAAAAATCAGAAGCATCTTTCAGGCTCATCATACAGATAAATATTATAATTGCAAATTATTTTTTGAGAATTATACATCTTTCGATTCCGGACAAGTCCCGAAGCACTTTTTTTGTTTTCAAGCCAGCATTTTCAAACACTTGGCAAACGTCTCCGGCTTGATTTATTCCAATCTCAAGCAGAACATATCTCGTATCTTTTAATAGAGGAGCAATAACTTC
>CAZFRT010000128.1:0-3928 GCA_964521455.1 uncultured Azospirillum sp. | reverse complement strand
CCCCAGTTAATAACGAAAACAGGTCCGTCTTTAGCTCTGGCACCGGTTGTGCTGTAGCACAATTCAGGTTTCGGGTCGTTTACGATAATGCTCATGCCGTGAGAGTTGAAAATTGTCGGAATAACCACGCCGGCTGTTTTACCGGTACCCGGAGGTGCACAACACAGGGTGGCCAGCGTTTCTTTAAGCATAAGCATTTTACCGTTGAATTTTCCGACAACTTGGCAAAAGCCGTCAAAACCGAGCAGAGGCATTTTTTTGATGTCTTTTTCTGTTGCGATACGAGCCGAACCATGAATATTGGATTGGAAGCGGTACGGATTGGTTATCACGCCGATAATAATTCCCGTCGGGAGAGATAAAATAGGCAGAATCGGAAGCCATAAACTTACAGAGAACGGGCCGTGATATCCGGATAATTGTTTGAACCAGTTCCAATATCTTGAGAACAGGAAGTTTGGATTGTTGATAATGGCACCGATAAATTTACCAACATCGTTTAACGTGTCTTTGGAAATACCGCTACCAATGAGGTAACCCAACGGCATGGATATAACTGCGAGAATGATTGTAACGACAAACGAAATTAGAATGGTTAAGACCATCCATCTCACCGCGTTATCATACTCTTCCCATTCTTCTCCTCTTTTCTGCATTTTTACTTTACACCTTATGCAATGTTTCTAATAAGTTTTTTGATTTTTTCGAATTTGTCTTTGTCGATTTTATCGTTAGCTTCTTCCAATGTTTTAGAGAATAATTTTAATTCTTTCGGAGTTCCCCTGTCAATGCGGGTTACATTAATGTCCATGTCATCCCAGACTTCAAACATGTCTTCAGCATTGATGATATTGCCGATTTGTTCCACAACATAAGCCTTGATTTCAAATTTCAAATCCTGCTCTTCAAGTTTATCAGCTAAAATCCGACGAGACAAATCAACCTTCCGAACAGGGGAAATTCGGTGAGAACTTTCAGAAAACCACAATGGTTCTTCATCATTGAAACGTTCTTCGTCGGCAAGCCAATCGCCGGGTTCCTTGTCCAACAGACACAGGCAGATTTGCTTGTCTGCAACGCCGATAAAGTCGATTAGGTTGTTTTTGATTGTGGTTCCGGAAATAACCTCGTATCCTTTTTGTTTGATGACCTCCAGGCTGGAGTTTCCGCTTCCGCGAGGCGATGCCGGTTTTGTTGACGGAGTTGTGGATGCTTGGTTTTTTCTCTCTTTAGGAGCTTTGTTGTTTTTATTCTTTGTTGCTTTGTCTTCCTGTCTCAGGGACGGAGTTGTGTTTATCGGTTCTTCTTTTCTATCGTCATCCTGCTTATCAAAAGCGTCAAAATTAAAGTCAAAATCGTCTTCTTCACTATCGTCAAACTGGAAAAGAGAATGATCAAAAGTTTTTTCCGGAGCAGGTTTAATTGTCGGAGCAGGGGCTTTGGGTTTAATGCGGCTCGGAGCAGAGCGGCTTGCAGTCGGGATCGGTTGCGGAGATATGTCAAATTTCTCGTCAATCGGACTGCGAATACTGCGAGGACGAACTTCTTTATAAGATTTTTTCTTTTTAATGGCACGAGTGCTTGCCGCAGTATTGGCAATCATTTTTACCGGTTTGAAGAAAATACTGTTGAAAAGTTGGAGCGGGGACAAGATAACTTTTAAAAAGATTTTTTCCCAGGCAATCATGCTTAGTGCAGCCCATCCGGTCAGCCAAAGAGGAATGAATGTCAGAATTATTAAAACAAAAGCCCATTCTTTCGGAGCGTCGATAACCCATCCGGACATCCATAAGTCCCAGGCATGTTGCCAGTGAGCGGTTCGGAAGATGTCAAAACGCCAGTTACGGAGCATAATAACCCTAATGCCTTCAATGAAGAACACACTCCAAAAAAGGCCGATAAATACGATTCTTGTTAATATCAATAAGGGTTTCAAACTTTTCTCCAACAATTATACCACAGTATAATAGCATTAGAATTGTTAACAACTGTTTATTTTTCGCTGTTCATTTTTTCTTGGATGCTTTCTCTGATTTGAGATGAGGTATTTTCCGGGGTTCTGTTTTTATCAAAAAGTTTCATTCTGTCTTCAATGAGTTCATCCAGTTTTTGGGATTTTTTGCTTCCGCCCATGTTTTTTAAGACAATACGGGAAGACGCTTCTCCGTATTTTTTGATTTTGCGTTTGTTATACCAGATAACAGGGGCTAAGAGCAATTGTACGAAGTTCTTTTTGTAAAAATATTTCCAACCGAGAATCCACATAGGAATAATCAACAGCAGACAGGTAACAAAGAGATAGTCTTTTCCGCTTTTTATGCGACCGCCGTTTTCCCAAAAAGTACTGATTGTCCGCCAATCTCCGACAGAAAGATAATTAAAATTCCAGATAAGATAAATAAGAAGGCCGGTACAATAGACATAGGTATATGTCCAAATTGTTCCGACCAAACAGAATTTGATGAATTTTGCCAGTTTCTTGAGCATTTTACTTTAATATCCTTGTCCTGTTATCTGTCCATGCCACCGAGCATTTGAGCCATTTGACGGTCTCTTACGGCTTTTTGCTGAGCTTGTTTTTCATTGGTTTTGATAGTTTGTTGTGCTTTTCTGTCGGCTTCAACAACACCAGATACAGGTCCGGTTGCCCGTAAGCTCTCAAGACGACTCTGAATGTTTATGTAGCGTTGTTGTTCCTGAGCTGTCAAATTTTCTTTGCGGTCAAGGTTTGCTAGTATCTTTTCGTAAGATGTCGTCAGTTTTTCTCTTCTGTCAATATTGGTAATACGACGTTGTGTTGCTTGAGTCATATCTTTGTTGTTTTCAGCAATTTGTCCCATCATCAATTGTTCGGCATTTTGTCCTTCAACCGCGGCTTGGTAGAGACCTTTCGGTTTGTTATCTCGTTGATTATCGTTGGCCGGTGTTTCTCTGTCCCAACCTAAAGATTCCTTTAGCTTGTCAAGATCAGGATTGTCTCTTGTTTCTTTGCCGTTTTCCACATAGCGACCTTTGCTGTGATTCTTATCTGCCCGATCGCGGGCGTTTTTAGCCCTTTTAAGGGTCTCATTCAAAAATTTAGAAGGATCTCTTCCGGCTTTTTTCTCTTCATCGCATTGTTTGGCAATTAAAATTTTTGCTTTCTTTTGATAGCTTTCAAACAGTTTTTCCACATCTGCACCTTTGAAAGCATCCGGATTAGCATGGAGTTCGGCTGCCATTTGGGCTTGAGCGATTAAGGCGGAACTTTGCTCGATGTTTGTTAAGTTATCTCGCAGATTTTTCATGCCTTTTCCAAGGTCTTTCATAAAATCGTTTTTAGTTTTTTTAGGATCATTCGGATCAGGATGTTCCGGAATGTTTTGTAAAAAACGTATGGTTTCCGGACTGAAGCTGGTTTGGTCGTAGTTTCCGGCCATAGCTGCCTTGATGTCTTTCTGAAGTTGCTTATCCTGAGCTTTCATCTCTTGGGTTTTATTTAGACTCTTTTTATCGGCGTAATCATCTATCTTATTTTTTTGTTCAGTTGTTCTGTCCGGTTTTTTTCCCTTTTTTTTGTCTTTTTCTTCTTGTTGTCTTTGGGCATTCATTTTCATAAGAAAATAGCCTTCTTCAAGTTTTTCGACAGTTCTTGCCCACAACCAGTTGGCTCCTCCAATTAGCCAATCGGTATACATGTATTGAATAATGTCACCTTCTTTGAACGGGCCTTCTTTCTCTTCTTTTTTCTTTGGTTGTTCCCCGTCTCGGTTTTGAATCTCCGGAGCTTCTTGTTCCTCCAGATTCTTTTTTTGTTCTTCAAGAGCGGCTCTTTCCGGAGCATCCAAACTGTCTACAAGTAATTTATGGTTGATTTCATCAATTGTCAGGCCTTTGGCACTTTCTGCCGTAATTCTTTCCTTCGGAGTCTGTTGCTGTGCAGAACCTT
>CAZFRT010000127.1:0-3979 GCA_964521455.1 uncultured Azospirillum sp. | reverse complement strand
TTCACCGCCGGCCTCAACCAAAGCCTTGTTGACTGCTTCTTTGTTTTCATAAATCGCAGACCATTCGGCTATTGACGGTATACCAAGCTTAACAGCGTCGTACCAAGTCATTCTTTCGTCGGTGTTGTGCAGAGCAAGCACAACATCTCTTCCGTTGACGGAAGCCGCCAGAACCCCGACAGGCTTATTGTCTTTTTTGATGATTTTTACTTTGAATTTTTTAGTCATAGATTATTCTCCTACATAAAATAAATGTTGTTTTTTCGGGTATAAAATTCTTTTTCTCTGGCTGTCCAATCTAGCCAATCGCACAAATATTCAAACATTTGACCTTTTACTTTTTTTCTCTTTTTGAAGTATGATTCTGTTATTGCTCTCCAAACTGCCACGTCTGAAACTCCGAGTTCTCTGGCGACGCTGCGAATGGAGTTGTAAACTTCCAGTGTTTCAATGTTAATGATACTTCTAGCCATTGTGTTTCCTTAAAATAGAGGAGGGAGGGACTTGGGAAAATTATCAGGGGTTTTGATTGATAACAGCCCTCCCGATGGTTAACTATTGATTCCATGGTTTGTCTAAGTGATTGCGTTGAGCGATGATTAATGTGTTCAGCACGGCAATCATGCAATTAATTTCATATTCGGCTTCTTTGGATGTTTTTTTGCCGCAAGCGACCAAACGCGGATAAACGGATTTTCTCATTTTTATCTCTCGTTCAACACATTTGATTTGATTGGATATTTGGGTAAAATCGAACATTGGCTTTTATCCTGTGATTAAATATGGAATTGATTTCTTCAAAAGTGAGGAAAAGTCAAACATTGTGTTTAAGGTGAAGCCTTTAGTTTTATTTTTCTTAAAATAATATATTTTGACAGAGTATAAGCTCATTAAATAAGGTTTTTTCCCTGTTGGGAGTTTATCAAAGTCCCGAATAAGATTATTGTAAGTTATATTAGGCTCATAGAAAAATTTAGGTCGAGCTTTATTATATATAGCTGTTTCAATACTTATGTCTAAAATGCGGCAAATATTAACCAAACTTTTAATTGAGAGATTAGTTCGATCGGAGCATAAAAGCTGATATAAAATAGTTCTGCTGCGATTGTTGCTATAAGCTAAGCTTGCCTGATGAAGATTGCCGAATTTGTTAATCAGCATTGCGGTAAGCCTTTTTTGAACTTGTTGTGATTGGTGATAATATTCAATTGTTGATGACATCATTACCTCCGAGTTGACTGTTGGCGGCAGAGATGCGGTATATATTTTTTTTTACATATTCTCGGATATTTTTTCGATATATTTTGAGTATTGTATCCAAGGATTGTTCTATAACGGCAATTTCATTTTCCAGAATGTCGCATTCTTTCTTTTTTTCGGTTATGACGGTTATGTCTTCCAAACAGATTAAAAACTTAGACGTTAATGTAGAAATGTTACCGTTGGCGGTGTTGACATAGTCATCAATTGATGATTGTTCGTTATTCATGATAATTCTCCTGTTGTTGTATATCTCTTATATATCTCAAAAGATAAAATGTCAATATCTTAAAAGATAGATTTTTTTTTAAGAGAGAGAAAACAACAAAAAAAATCCCGTAAATAACGGGATTTTTGTAGAATTATTTGTGGAAAACTAAGCGTATTTGGTAATATGATGGTGATAAATGACTTTACCTATAACTGAAATTAAAGAAAAATTTTGAGCCGCAATAGGTTTATATTTGGGATTATCCGAGATGATTGCGGCGGATTGGTCGAGAGGATTGATTTGAATGCGTTTGACCAAAAGTTCTGTTCCGGAACGCAAAACATAAAGACCGTCAGAGCTCGGATAATTCTTGGATGTGTCGACAATAACCAGATCTCCGGCGAAAAGTGTCGGCTCCATTGAATCGCCGATAATGTCGATGATGAAAACCTTGTCCGGATCTGCGGTGGTCAGATTGTGAAATTTTTTGAGCGGCATCTGATAGTAGCCGATGATGTTCTCTCTTAAACATTCTACACCGTTGCCACAACAGGCCACCGCATCGGAAATCATGATATTGACGACATCTTTATCGTCTATATCTTGTTTTTGAGGTGCTTTCTCTTTTTTTAGATAGTTTATGGCGGAAACTATTGCGGAAGAGGGAGAAAATCCGGAGGTGAGGTCATAAGAAACAAGTTCTTGCTCGGAAATTTCCAGAAGGCCGGAAAGTATTTTCCGGTCTTTTTCCGGTAAAACGGCTGGAACACCATAACGAATAAATCTTTGCATATAAGGCTTTCCATGCCCGAGCAGAAGGGAAACTTTCTCAAATTTCAGGCCTTTTTCTTTTATTTTTTTTTCAACAAGTTTTCGTATCTCTTCAGTGGTGTTCATCCTTTGATTCTCCTTGTTTTTTAATATACCCTCAAAATAATATTTTGTAAATATTCTAGTTTCTATCGTAAAAAATATTTATCAATATCGAAAAAGATATAATATCTTCTATATAAAAAGTTAATTTTTTTCAAGAAAGGATATCAGATGATAAATAATCAGATTGGTAAGGTTTTGCAACAGAAAGAAACTCCGAATGAACCGGTCTTGCCTTGTGTTAAGGAAAAAGACACGGAGGTTAGCGGTATCGCCGTAGACAGATTATGTTCCCTGATTGAACGCATTGAACGCCTGGAAGAAGAAAAAGCGGCAATTGCCTCCGACATCCGCGACATTTTTGCCGAAGCCAAATCCGCAGGTTTCGACGTTAAAATCATGCGTCAGATTCTCAAGTTGAGAAAAATGAACGCCGCTGACCGCGATGAACAGGAATTTCTTCTTGAAACATATCGCAAAGCCTTGGAGATATACTGATGGGGTCGCTTTTGAGAAAGTATTTGGGGTCTCCCAGTCCACGGCCTTTTTACAGTGATGTGGAAATGGTTATGCTTCCCGCTTATGAACTTAATCTCTTGCGAGTGGCGGCGATGGCGGAAGATGAAACAGAGAGAAAACAAGCAAGAGATAGGCTTCTCGTTCTTTATGCGTGGACAGAGAAAAAATAACGGAAATTCGAGATGATTGATGAGAGTTACTATCTGGCTTTGGCTGTTATGGACAGAGTAATAGATGAAGCCAGAAAATTAAAAAATATGAAAAAAACGGCCAGAGATGCCGGATTAAATGGTTTATATCTTCATCAACTGAATTATCTCTGTTCTTCCCCAAGTTTGGAGAATGTCGTAAAGTTGGCGGCAGCGATGGATGTGTCTGTCGAATATCTTTTGACTGGGAAGGGAAGGGGAAATTTTTCGCCGGTAATTTTGTCTTGTGAAAGGATTTTAAGAGTAAAAGCCGCTTCCGGAAATTGTTTTTCTCGTAGTTTATTGACAATAAAATCTCGGCTGAAATCAGGAGCTCAAAAAAATATTTGTGTTAAAACGGCGTTCGACTTTGAGCGGGTGTCCGGTATTCCGGTTATGAAGTTATTTTTCAAAGAAAAGACAGAGGAGGAATGCCAGGCATGAGTAAAGAGCGGCGTAAAATAGTTGGCGTCAACACAGGTTCCCGCAAAAAGGACGATTTTTATCCGACGCCGGAATATGTAACCCAAGCTCTTTTAGATCATCATACTTTTGAAGGAGATATTTGGGAATGTGCCTGTGGCGACGGCAGAATGTCGGAAGTTCTTAAGGCCGCTGGATATGTGGTTGAGTCCACGGATCTGGTGGACAGAGGATATTTGGACCGTAAACCTTATGCGATAGATTTTCTGCTCGAGAATACGCATGTGGACAATATTGTAACCAATCCGCCGTTTAATTTGTCTTATGAGTTTATTTTACAAGGGCTGCGACTTGCTGATAGGTGTTTGGCTTTATTTCTGCCAATTCGGTATCTGACAGGAAAATCGAGAGCCGATATTTATAAAAATAATCCGCCGACCAAAATCATTGTCATTCCCAATAAAGTGGATTTTCTGGGCGATGGTAACCCGGTTATGGAGTTTGC
>CAZFRT010000126.1:0-4017 GCA_964521455.1 uncultured Azospirillum sp. | reverse complement strand
ATGGAACACACAACCCTGCACTTGTTGTATTCTCGTTTTTGGCATAAATTCTTGCATGATTGCGGATTGGTGCCGACCAAGGAACCATACAACCGCAGGACGTCTCATGGTATGATTTTGGCTGAAAACGGTGAGAAGATGTCTAAATCTCGCGGTAATGTGATTAATCCGGATGATATTATTGACGCTTACGGTGCGGATACGTTCCGTTTGTATGAAATGTTTATCGGTCCGTTTGATCAGGTTGCCATGTGGTCGGATGAAAGTTTGATGGGTGTTTATCGTTTTGTAAACAAAGTTTACGGTTTGTTTGCAAAAGTTGATGAAGCGTTACAGCCGAGTGCTGATGATTTGCGTCAGATGCACAAAACAATTTTAGATGTTACCGATCGTATTGATCAGATGAAGTTTAATACTGCGGTTTCGTCTCTGATGACCTATGTTAACTACTTATCCGGAAAAGAAAAAATTCCGGCAGAGTTATATTTGACATTATTAAAACTGATGTCTCCATTTACACCGCATTTGGCTGAAGAAATGTGGGCAAGAATGGGCAAAGATACTCTGATTGTGGCTGAAAGTTGGCCGAAAGGCGATAAGGCTTTGGCTCAGGATGACGTGATTACAATGGCGGTTCAGGTATGCGGGAAAATGCGTGGAACCATTGAAGTTCCGGCAGAGGCCTCTCGTGAAGAGATTGAAAAAATCGCTTTGGGATTGGATAATGTCAAACGTCAGATTGAAGGACGTGAAATCAAGAAGATTATTGTCGTTCCGAAGAAAATTGTTAATATTGTGGCTTAAGGAAAGTAGATGAAAAAATATCTGACACTGATTTTTTGCATTTTGTTTGTTTCCTCTTGTGGTTTTGAACCGCTGTATGTACAGAAAAAACACAATAATATGTGGTATTTCAGCGGTAATTTTGATACTTCTATCTCTGCGGAGATGGTGAAGATTAAGATTGAGGCTTCAGGAGAACGTTTTGGGCAAATGATAAAAAATCAGTTGTTGGATATGTTAACACCGAAAGGGGTTCCGTCTAAGCCTAAATATCGTTTGTATATTCAACCGATGGATAAAGAAGTTATTCAACAGGCTTTGCGAAGCGATATTACGGCAACACGTGAACGGGTTCAATATATGGTCAGTTATATGATGTATCAGGGTGATGAGCTGATTATTAACGGTAACAGTGTGGCTTATGTCAGCTATGATATTCTTTCGAATCCGTATTCTACCACTATGGCTCAGAAAAAAACCGAGAAAGATGCGGCTAAGATTATAGCAGATGATATTGCGTTGCGTATCGGAGCTTATTTCCATACGATTATAACCAAAAAGGGCAGTTTAAGTGATTTTCAAACAAGTTCAGATAGATAAGTTTCTGAAAAAGCCGGACAACTCGCTTAAATGTGTTGTCGTTTACGGAAGCAATGAAGGATTGCAGGCCGAGTATGTTAAAAATTTTACTGCGGCGATTTCTCCTGATTTGTATGATCCGTTTCGGGTTGTTTATCTGAACGGTGGTGATGTTAATGCGGATGTGGGAATTTTGTTCGGAGAGTATAACGGACAATCGCTCATGGGAGGGCGTCGAGTTATTGTTATTCGGGATGCGGACAATAATCTGACCAAACATCTTAAAGCGTTATTTGACGGTTCTGTGTCGGATACTTTGGTTATTATTTCCTCTTCAACACTGAATAAAAGTTCTTCTTTGGTTAAGCTGGCAACCGAAAGCGATGATTTTGCCCTGATTGCCTGCTATGAAGATCGGGATGAAGATATTTTTTCGACAGCAAAAACGATGTTTATTGAGAATGGATTTACAATCAATAACGAGGCTTTGCAGCTTTTGTGTTCCCGTCTTTCCAATGACCGAAAATCCAATCTCGGCGAGATTGAAAAACTGATTACCTATATGGGAGACCGTAAAAATATTACGGTTGACAATGTGGTAAGTATTATCAGTGATAATTCCGCCTCCAATACGGATGATGTCTGTTATTTTGCGGCCGGCGGATATGCCGAGAAAACTTTGGCGGCTTATGTCAAGCTTTTGAATGAAGGTAGTGAACCGATTTCCATTATCCGCAGCTTAACGTATCATTTTAACAAAATTCTTTCGTGTATGGCAATTATGGAGCAGGGAGAAAGTTTGGACAAGGCAATGTATAAGCTGACTCCGAGGGTAATTTTCTTTAGAGAGAGCAGTTTTAAGCGACAAGTGAGTATTTGGCCGAAAGAGAAGATTTTCGGAGTTTTGGAATTGCTCTATAAATGTGAAAAAGATTGCAAAACAACCAATATGCCGGTTGATGAAATTGTCAGCTATACCCTCATGCAGATTGCTTCTGCCGCAGCTAAGCTCGGACGTTCTCCTTATTGAGAATTTTATCCATATCTTCTTGAGAAACGGTTCCTTTGACGGCAAATAAAATGTATCCCCTTTTGAAAAGGGAGCGAGCGTATAAGCGGTTATAAACAAAGGCCATAGGAATGGAAGAAAGTCCAAAAGAGGAAAAATAGACTGTTAGCCATAAAATCCCGTTCAACCAATCTCCTCTTGAAAACGGAACACAAAAACCAAATAACAGGCAAGTCCAAGAAAAACCGACCGGAGCATTTTTGACAATTCGAGTGCGAGGGTTTTTTAAGATTAGAACATTGTTTATCATAACTTATAATATTCCTGTATTTTTTTCTTACTTATATATAAGTTGGCAAAAAAATACAAGACGATAATTTTGAGAGAAAAAGATTATTTCCTAAAAAGTGTTTTAAAATATTTGTATTTATGATATATATCCGCGTAATAAAAATTTAATCGGCGGAAAAAATGTACAGCGAAAAGTTTTTGAAATTTATAGAAATGTGGCAAAAGGAATATGCCATTGAGCGGACGATTGACGAGAAGGTTTGTGTTGACAGGGACGGAAATCCTATCCCTTGGTATACTTATCCGGCAATAGAATATCTGTCGCAGTTTGATTACAGCGAAAAAAAGGTTTTTGAATACGGCTGCGGCTATTCTTCAATGTTTTGGGCGGCAAGGGCAAAAAAAGTTGTCAGCATTGAAGACCAACAGGTTTGGTATGACAAATGGATTGCCGAATTTAAGGCGGATAATTGGGAAATCCGTTTTCGGGATGAAGGGGAACTTTATAATAAATCTATTTATGAAGATGATGAAGTTTATGATGTGATTGTCGTGGATGGCAAACGGCGGGCTTTTTGTGCCGAGGATGCGACACAACGCTTGGCTCCGGGCGGATTTATCATCCTGGATGACAGCGATAGGATTAATACTAGTAAGGAATATGTTGCCGCTGTTGATTGCCTGAAAAAGGCAAATTTGATTCAGGTGGATTTTTATGGCTTCTGCCCGATGAACAATTATACGAAAACAACCTCGGTGTTTTTAAGCCGGGATTTTAATTTCGAATCGCTTTATACTATTCAACCGATTAACGGTTGGGGGAATTTATGGTCGATGACCAGACGGGACAGAAAGCTGTTTTTCAAAAAGCAGAAATAGAAAAAACCCTCTCAAAGGAGAGGGGTTTTTAGGTGGATTAGAAGGCAGCGACACAGTAGTATGAGCAAGTCCCGGATGAACTTTCGCCACCGCTAGAACTATACATATAGCATCCTCCAGAGGCGGCGGAGGAAGATATATTTTCTGCTTTGATAGTGTCAGATGTCCAAAAGTATATGTCTTTAGCAAATATAATTTTCGCATTACAAGCCTGGTCTAACTGATTTTTTGTTGGCAAGTTCCAATTAAGGGTTCCGGCGTTATAAGAATCACAATAGGAGATAGCATCCTCTCTGGTTCCTGATCTTGCACCTGAAGTGATGACAGTACCATGTTCGCCACTTGAATCCAGAGAAATCACGGTTCCTCGAGAAATCCCCGCAGAGTCTACATAAGCATCCCCTACAACATACTTTGGTCGAGTAGGAGTAACCGGGGTAGTTAAGAGAGAAGCCCTGTCAAGCACACAATGTAAT
>CAZFRT010000125.1:0-4211 GCA_964521455.1 uncultured Azospirillum sp. | reverse complement strand
GTATCAACCATACGGCGATATTCGGAAATCGGCAAACCGCATTCCTGAGCCATCTGGGCAACACTTTCCCTCAACTCAACAATTTCAGGACCGTATTTTTCAACAAAAGACTTCCAATGCTTGTCGTTTTTCTTAGAGATATTATCAATCCAATTCGGATCCAATTCAGATTTTTGGTAAACATCCAGAAAATCTTCACGTTTAATTTTGCAAGATAAAGCGTAACGCAGAAGTTTTCCTTCCAATCCCATCAAACGTTTGTTCAAACCGTTAAGCTGTTCAACAAGCTGTTCAATTCTAACAGCGTTCAAATGAATGGAGCTCATCAGTTCGACCAGGTCTTTCTTAACCTGAATATATTTCTTTTCAACAGAGGAGCTGACGCTTTTTCCGGCCAAAATAGCCTCGACACGGCTGGTTTGAATTTTCTTCAAATCATCATAATAGCTGGAGATTTTGGTTAAAATGTCCAAGACAGGCTCCATCAAAGCCTCTTCCATAGCGGAAACAGATGCGGCAACCCGTCCGCCGTTACCGTCTATATCATCATCTTCAGAAGAAGTTTCTTCATCCCCGCCCTCATCCAAAGAGGAAGTATCATCATCTTCTTCATCTTCATCATCAACAGCGTCTTCCAGTTCAATATCATCTTCAAGATCATCATCAATATCATCCAGATTTTCTTTAGTAGCCAACTCTTCGGCCACTTTATCCAAATCATCGACGGAAGCCTCATCATCATCAAAAACCATTGCCTCGGCATCATCACCGTACATCATTTCCAAATCAACAATATCACGGAGTTGCATTCTGCCTTCAATCAGGTCATCTCGCCAACCGGCAATTGCTTTTAAAGTCATCGGACTTTCGCACAAACCGTCAATCATAACGGTTTTTCCGGCTTCAATACGTTTGGCGATAGCGATTTCGCCTTCTCTGGACAACAGTTCAACCGTTCCCATTTCTTTCAGATACATACGTACCGGATCATCACTGCGACCGAGTTCTTTTTCATCAAAATTACCGGAATCATCATCATATTCTTCATCGTCGATTTCAGCGTCCGGCTCAAAATTCTCGGCATCCGCTTCAGAAATAATACTAATCCCCAAATCCGAAATTCCGGACATAATATCTTCAATTTGTTCGGAAGATTCACGCTCCGGCGGAAGAGCTTTATTCAGTTCTTCCACAGTAATGTAGCCACGGACTTTTCCTTTATCAATAAGTCTCTTAACGGCACTGCCTAAAGAGTCAATCAACGGAGCATCGGCGCCGTTTACATCGTAAAAATCTTGATTTTCTGTATCTGACATGACATTCCTTAAAAAATCGATTTTTCATGGGTACAGATGACCCATAATATAAATTGCTAGCAAGCAACCTTTTAATTACTTATCGGCAGTTTGTCAACAGTTGGTTTACAAATATAATCTTTTATATCTGTTCCAAGACCGTAAAACCACTGTTTTTAAGGATTTTATATATAAAATTAATTAAAATTTTGTGTATTTAGCAAAGCATCTTTTTCTTTTTTCAAAGATTCATACTGCTGATACACTTCTTCCGGAAACGACTCGGAGGTTTCAATCACTCTCAAACACTCTCTGATTTCATTTTCCAACTGCCGAAGCTGAACTTCGACGATTTTCATGTCTATCTCTTCCCGAATTTTGGCAATATAAGGATTTTGCTGCCGAAACATCTTAAGTTCCCACAAAGAATTCAACTCTTTTCCGAAACCATTGCGTTCCATGACCTCCAACATTTTAGCGTTGTCAAACTCAGGATTATCGTTATAAATCTCCACCATCTTGTCAAAGAGGGTCTGTAATGACGAATTTGGAAATTCAAACATTGACATTTTCTCTTCATATTCAGCAATCAATTCCGGATAATACATCATCGCGGCCAAAACAAACTTAACCACCAACTCGTCCAGACTGACCTTCGGCCGCTCTGCGGAAACTTTTTTTTCTGTCCGGAAAGGCTTTTTGCCTTGCGGAACAAAGGACTGTTTTTTCCAGTACCCCCGCCCCAGTTCGTTATAAATCCGGTTTTGCATTTCTTGCACATAATAGTTGCGAACTGTTTCATCAGCTATTTTAGAGACTTCTTCCTTAATATTTTTTTCAATTAAAGCCTTGTGTTCAGGCGTAGAAACATCCTGTCCCTCAACATTCTTCCGCCACAAAATATCTTTAAGCGGAAGTGTTGCTTGCGAGAATTCAACAAAGGCATCTCGTCCTTTGGCTTTCAAAAACTCATCAGGATCTTGCTTATCCGGCAGGAATAAAAACTTCAAGGAGTTCCCTGGTTTCAAAATTGGCAAAACCCTATCGGCTGAACGCATCGCTGCCCGCACACCGGCACCATCACCGTCAAAACAACAGGTCGGTTCGTTACATACTTTCCAAGCTTCTTGTATCTGCTCTTCTGTCAAAGCCGTTCCCAAAGGAGCCACCGCATTGTGGAAACCATATTTATCCAGAGCGATAACATCCATATATCCTTCGCAAATAAGAAGGTTTTTCTCGGTATATCCATAGTCTCGGGCATTATTCATATTATACAACACCCGCCTTTTATTGAAAATCGGTGTTTCCGGAGAATTAAGATACTTTGGCTGTCCGTCATTCATAACACGCCCGCCAAAGGCAATCGGTCGACCTTTTTTATCAAAAATCGGAATAATAACCCTGTCTCTGAAAAAATCGAATGTCCGTTTGGAGGTATTATCGGACGCAAGGGAAACCAAACCTAAGTCTCCCATATCTCGTTCGGTAATACCTTTTGATTTTAACAAAGCATATAAACCGTTGTTGGCCGGAGCATAACCTAAGCGGAATTTTGAGATAATATCATCATCAAACCCACGCCGATAAAGATATTCCAAACCGTGAGCCCCGACCGGAAGCCTGAGATTTTTTTCAAAAAACTTAACCGCCAGTTCCATAATATCATAAAGGGAAGCACGTTTTTCATTTTCTTCACTCTGTTCGCGGGAGATTTTTGGCATCGGAAGCCCGATTTTATTAGCAAGTTTTTCAACCGCCTCCAAAAAGGAAAGATTATTGGCTTCCATCTCAAACTTGATAATATCGCCGTGAGCTCCGCAACCGAAACAATGATAAAAACCTTTGGCTTCATTTACTGTAAATGACGGTGTTTTTTCATTATGAAACGGACAACAGGCCTGATATTCCCGTCCTTTACGAACAAGGTTTACCTTCGCACCGACAACATCGACAATCGATATTTTCGCCCGAAGTTCATCACAAAATTTTTGTAAGTCCGTCATTTACAGCCCAAAACTAACCCAATAAAGATTTAATAATACCGTTAGCCTTGCCCATATCCAACTGACCGGCATATTTGCTCTTCAAAGAGCCCATAACTTTACCCATGTCTTTCATAGAGGCTGCACCTGTCTCGGCAATAATTGCTTTGACGGCGGTTTCGATTTCGGCATCGCTCATTTGTTTCGGCAGAAATTTCTCAATTACATTAATTTCATTCTGTTCTTTATCGGCCAAATCCTGACGATTACCATCCACATACATTTTTATTGAATCACGACGCTGCTTAATCATTCCCTGCATCATAGACAACAACTCGGCCTCGGTTGCCTCTTTTTGTCCTTTACCGCGGGCATCCACATCTTTTTCCTTCATACCGGCAATAATCAGACGAACGGCGGCAACCGTATTCATATCTTTGTTTAACATAGATTCTTTCAAAGCTTTTTGTAAGTCTTCTCTTAACATTTTAACATCCTTTCATTTTGATAATTGACGCCAGAATAACGCATATATTCAAAAAATCAACTGGAATATATATTGCTTTCCGCGATATTTTACATTAGATTCATTCCAAACAAACAATCTGAAAAGGCCGTTATCATGAAAGCAACTTTGTTTATTTTATCTTTTTTCCTGACCGCTTCGACTGCTATGGCACAAAGCGACGAATTAATCACACCCGATATTGAAAAAGCCTTGCAAAAAAGCAATGAGGAAATGGTCAACTCCGTCAATGAGATGAACAAAACTTTTGAAGAAGTCATTCCCCAAATTACCAAATCCGTTGAAAATATGATGGGAAATTTTCTCAATTCAATCACGCCGGTTATAGAGTCTATTGAAAAGAATCAAACACTCACTAAAGCCTCTAAAAAAATATCTCAAGAGTTTCAAAATACCGTACAGGAA
>CAZFRT010000124.1:1980-4301 GCA_964521455.1 uncultured Azospirillum sp. | reverse complement strand
ATTGGAAGCGTCCGGACAAAGATTCCCATCTCTATCCACCATTCTTACAGTGCCGACAATGGCTCCATCCCCGATGGTTACTCCGTCTTTAACCATAACCCGTGTTCCGATCCAAACATCATTGCCGATTGTAATTGGTGTTTCATTCTTTTCTCTGCTCAAAAGTTCTGGAGTATTACCAAAAACAAAAGGGGAGGTTGATAAAACATCAGTAGGGTGTTGACTGCATCCTAAGTTGACATGAGTGGCGATTGAAGTGTATTTTCCGAATTTGGTTTTGGGCGAAATGCAGGTAAAGTCAAAATCGGCATAACTGTATTCAGCCAAGCGGGTAATTCTTTTGGGAAAACATTTGTTTCTTAGTTCTTTTCTGAGTTTTTTGGAAGGGATAAAGCAACACAGGATGCGTATAAACCATTTTTTCATTGTTGTTCTTTCATCTTTATAAATTTTTGTTTCTTTAATCTAACGTTTTTTACAGGTTTGTCAAATTTTATAGGTGTGTGTTGATTGTTGAAAATGTATATTTTTTGAAAAAAATGGTTGACAGATTGGATTAATTTTATATTTTATGGGCAAGGCGTTTGAATAAATGCTTGTTATTGGTTTATTATGGGGGTATAGCTCAGTTGGGAGAGCGTTTGAATGGCATTCAAAAGGTCAGCGGTTCGATCCCGCTTACCTCCACCAAAAAGCACCGCAATAGGCGGTGTTTTTTTTATTTCGGTATCCAATCAAACATCACGAAGCTCGTTTTCTTGGAAGCGGGTCCCCTTAGAAACATAGGCTCACTTCGCTTGTAAGCTTGCATTGAATAAAATTTTTTGTTATGTTTGGAGCGGTTTAACTCAAGATGAGCTGAAAAATGTCTGATCGGAAAATTCTACTTTTATCCTGTTGTGCTCCTTGTTCTTGTGCTGTTATTCAAAAACTGGCAGAAGAAAAGAAGGATTTTACCGTTGTCTTTTATAATCCGAATATTCGTCCTGAAGATGAGTATCGAAAACGTTGTGATGAAAATAAAAAAGTATGTGATTTATATCATATTCCGTTTATTGAATTGGAATATGACAATTCGCGGTGGTGTCAGTTGACGAAGGGATTGGAAAATGAGCCGGAGCGGGGAAGCCGATGCAGCATTTGTTTTTATATGCGTCTTAAGAGAGTTATGGAATATGCCAAAGAAAACGGCTTTGAGGCGGTTGCTTCCGTTTTGGGCGTTTCTCGTTATAAGAACCTGTTACAGGTTAATGAGGCAGCTTTCAGAGCATCAAAGGAAGTCGGTGTGCCTTATGTTGAGATAGAAGGGCGAAAAAACGGGATGCAGGAATTGCGTAACCAATTGATAAAAGAACTGAATTTGTATAATCAGGACTATTGCGGGTGCAAACCTCGTAAAAATATTTTATAAAATAGACAAAAAAATACTTGCAATCTTAATAATTATTGTCTAAGCTTCTTATCAAGTGATAAGTAAAGCTATGTTTAATTTTTAATTTTTTTAGCGATTATGTTTGAAAAGATTATCATTGCCTCCAGCAATGAAGAAAAAGTCAGCGAACTCAAGCAACTTCTTGAAGGTCTCGGAATTGAAGCTGTTTCAGCTAAGAGCATGAAAATTCCCGGTGTCGAATGTCTTGGTCAAAATCTGCATGAGTGTGGAGCTCTGTTTGCTCAGCTTATTGCTGATGAGACGGGATTCCCTTGCATTACTGAGGATTCGGGCATCAGTGTTACGGCTCTCGGCGGTAAGCCGGGGCTTTATGCTCAGGGATATCTCAAGAACGGGAACTATGATCTGGCTATGCGAATGGTTCTTTCGGAAATGGAAGGTATTCAGAATGTTTCCGCCCGAAGTGCGATGTTTGTCTGTGTTCTCACTCTGGCTACGCCGTGTCAGAATGGCCGTCAGACGATTGAGTTCTTTCAGAGCAGCATTTCGGGGAGTGTTACGTTCAACATCTGCGGTCCCGGTATCGGTTTTGAGCCGATTTTTGTTCCTGACGGAGCAGCCAATGTTTTGGCTCGTATGAGTGAGCAGGAGAGACAACTCTATTGCCATCGCTACAAGGCGTTGAACAAATTGGTTGACTATCTCAAGCAGCAACAGTCCTAATCTTAAAACAAAAAAGTTATTTTTTTTGGGGAGCTTCGGCTCCTTTTTTTGTTTTAAAAGAAATTTTTACAAAAAATGACAAAAACCGTTAATAGATGTTGACAAACAGGTCGTTTTTTTATAAGACAGCATTAGTGTTTATTAACTTTATGTTTTACAATTAATTCTAATTAGTATGAAGAAATTCAAGTTAGAAAATGGAATG
>CAZFRT010000124.1:0-1970 GCA_964521455.1 uncultured Azospirillum sp. | reverse complement strand
TTTCTGTCTCCGTTGGTGTCGGACACAATAATGAGACTGCCGAAACTCTCGGCCTTTGTGCTCTTTATGAGAGCGTACTTCTGAAACAGTCCTTCGGGATACAGGCTATGTACGGAGGAACAATCACTTCGTTCATTACCGATGCGGAAGTCGATGTTCTGGAGCAGGTGTTTGATGAGATGGCGAAGCTTATCGCATATCCCAAGTTCTCTCAGGAACTGATTGATGCAGCCGCTGCTGACATCATTCGCCATACCAAGGACATGGCACCTTTGGTGCGTCGCCAGTTGAAGTTGCTGTATAAGCATACGGCTTATGCCAATGACAAGATTGTGTGGGATACACAGTCTTACATCAACAGTGTGGGACGGTTCAAGACCAAAGATCTGCAGAAACATCACGCAAGATACTATGTCGGGAAGAATCTGGTTCTGGAGGTTTCCGGCGGAAATATTGATCCTGAAAATGTTCTGGAGCTGGCCGAGCTGTATTTCGGGGATATTCCCTCCGGTAAGAAGAATCCCGCTCCCAAGCATTTCTACACAGGTGGATTTGCTGAAATCCCCGCGGATCAGGTGCAGATGCTCCTGTTTGGCTGGGATGTTTCTGACTTGTCAGACGTTAGTGAGGCTAACGTCATGATGCACATGCTTCGCGGCCGCCTTGAGAGAGGTTTTGCCGGGACAGACGTCGTTTTTGGGGTTAAAATCGCCGGTTACTATGGCCGACGTTCCCTACAGATTTCCGTTCAGTCGCAGAACACCCCGTTGAATCAATGTATTGACGTGGTGGCTGAAAATGTAAAACGTCTGAGAGGAACTCTGGCAAGCGATCGTCGTCTTGAGTCGTCTCGCAATCTGGCCATGGCTGAGAAGTTGTTTCTCTTTGGTCGTCCGATCGAAGGAGCCTATGAAATCGGTTGGCAGATTTTGGGGCGTGGGGATATGTACAGTATTCGGGAACGTATTTCCTCAATCTGGAACGTGTCTGCCCGCGATGTTCAAGAGATCGCCCAGTGTATCTTTGAACGAAAACTGACTCTGGTTGCAGCGACGAATGAGGCCTTGTATGACTATGAGGCGGTTTGTGGCAAAATGTAATTTTCGGCTTAAGAGAAAAACTGAAGAAGTTAAAAAACAGAGGTGTACCTGTAATGGTATGCCTCTTTTTTTGTGTAAAAATCTCAGAGTTGTTGACCGGCGTACTTTTTAAAACTTATAAAAGTAATCAGGAGGAAAGAAAGATGCCTGACTTTGAAATTGAAGATAGTTTGGGAGGCCTTGTTGCCGGAGTTGATGAAGCGGGACGGGGGCCTTGGGCCGGTCCTGTAGTCGCCGGAGCTGTTGTTATTATGGATAGGAAACTGAATGAAGAGCTTTTGTTTGGTTTGGATGATTCAAAAAAACTTTCAGCGAAAAAAAGAGAAAAACTTTACAATCTGTTGTTTGAAGAAGAAAAAAACGGGAAAGTATCTATCGGTATAGGCGAGGCGTCGGCAGAAGAAATTGATAAGCTTAATATTTTACAGGCTACGTTTTTGGCAATGAGCCGGGCTGTTGAAAAACTTAAAACGAAACCGGATATTGCGATTATAGACGGGAATCAAAATCCAAAAAAATTTCCATGTCCGTCTAAAACCGTAATTAAAGGAGATGCGAAGTCAATGTCTATTTCCGCGGCATCAATTGCGGCAAAGGTTTATCGAGACAGGTTAATGGCAGAATTGGCTCAAAAGTATCCTTATTACGGGTTTGAAAAAAATGCCGGTTACGGGACCAGAACTCATATTGAGGGATTGGAAAAACACGGGATTATTCCGGAGCATCGTAAATCCTATAAACCGATACAGGCTTTTTTGAAATAGAAAAATCGGAGTTTTTTATTTTATTTGTGGACGGTGGAATTTTTTTGTTTCTTGTTAATAAATTTATAACTATCTTTCGACCATACTGCGTTCATCAGAAAAATAA
>CAZFRT010000123.1:0-4431 GCA_964521455.1 uncultured Azospirillum sp. | reverse complement strand
CAAAGCACCTGAACGTAAAAGCAAAGCAAGATCATTGGCTGATTTAACGGTAAAGCTTCCGCTGATAACACCGCTGCCGCCTAAAATGGCACTCTGAATAACCGGTGCGGAAATCACTTCGTTATCCAAAACGATGGCTAATCTTTCACCGATATTATTTTTGGTGGCTTCACCAAATTTTTTACCGCCGAGTGCGTTGAATTTGAAGCTGACGACAGCCTGACCTTCTTGGAAAGCCGGTTGGGCGTCAATTAAGTTTTCTCCGCTGACAACAGGCTTACGGCTAATGACGAAGTATTCGCCTTCTGCCCCCGGAACCAGTCTGGAAGAAGTGCTCAGCTTTCCGCGACGGGCTTCCGTGGCGGAAGTTCTGCTGTCAACCATATGGAAAGACATTTTTGCCGTTTTGCCCAGAAGAGCTTTAACGGCTTCCGGATTCTGCAATCCCGGAAGTTGAACAACGATACGGTCGGAACCTTGTCTTTGAATAACCGGTTCTTTAGTGCCGAGTTCATCAATACGACGACGTACGATTTCAATAGATTGGTCAACAACCTTTAACTTAAGCTGATTTAAGGCAATATCCGAATATTTGATTGTCAGAGTTCCGTCATCGCCTTCTTCAACTTCAAGACCTTCGTCCATTTTTAAGAACTGAGACATGGCTTTGCTACGGGAACCGGCATTTTCGATTTTAACGGTAACAGTATCCGGATTAGCTCTTAAAGCCTGATAACGGATTTTGTTTTCACGTAGAACCTGACGAGCGGAATCTTCCAAAGAAGACATTCTTTCCTTCATAACATCGTCAATTTTAACCTGTAAAAGCAAATTTGAACCGCCTTGCAGATCAAGGCCGAGATTAACCGGCTGCCACCAAGACGGAAGTTTACTGGTATCCTTCAGCATATTCGGAATTGCGAAAAAAATGCCGACCAAACAGATAGCCAGGATAATGAGGATTCTGGATCTTGATAATTTATACATTTTTTAGCCTTTTACTTTTTTGTTTGAATTAGCAGCTTTTGCTTTGGATGCTTTAACCGTTTTAACGGTGGTTTTCACTTCATCGGAAACAACATCACGAATGGTTCCGCGGTTAATGGTAACTTCAACGCCGGAGGCGATTTCAACAACCATTTCGGCCGAGCCTTCGCTTGCTTTGACAACTTTTGCATAAATGCCGCCACCGGTGATAATTCTGTCGCCTTTTTTTACGGCATCAAGCATTTGTTCGTGTTGTTTAAGTTTCTTTTGTTGCGGACGAATGAGCAGAAAATAAAAAATCGCAAAGATTAATCCGAGCTGAATAAGCGTTCCGGAAAGGGACCCTTGTGCCGCAGCTCCGCCTGCTTGTGCAAAAGCTTCACTAATAAACATATTTTTCTCCTATTTTCTATATTTACCTTTGGCGAATATACACCAAAATAGTGTGATAACAATAAGAAAAAAATATTTATTAAACAAGTATTTTTATTTTACGGAAGGTATGCGGACGGGTTAACCGCTTTTTTGCCGGAGCGGACTTCAAAATGCAATTGAGGGGTATTAACCCCGCCCGTGCTTCCTACGGCGGCAATTTTTTCACCTTTTTTGACGCGTTGGCCTTTTTTTACAAACAGACGGTCGTTATGGGCGTAGGCGGTTACCCATCCGTCATCATGTTTGATCAGAATCAAATTTCCGAAACCTTTAAGCTCATTGCCTGCATAAGCAACCTTCCCGGCATCTGCGGCTTTAACCGCGGTTCCGAGTGGAGCTTTAATATTAATGCCGTCATTATGCCGTCCTTTGCCGATGGTTCCATATTTGGAAATAATGGTACCTCTGACCGGCCATGCGAATTTGTTTGTACGAGCTTTAGGCGGAGTGTATGATGATGCGGAAGCAGTTGTTTTGCTTGCATTTGATGTCGTTGTTTTGTTCCAAAAACTGAAAGAATTTGATGATTTTTGCGGAGTTGTTTTTGTGGTTTGGGAAGCATAAGAGGTATTTCCGGAAGAAACAGACCCCGGCAAAATCAATCGTTGTCCGATTCTTAAGGTATAAGGCATTTCAAGATGATTGATTCGGCTGAGTGAAGTAACATCTACATTATATCTTTTTGAAATGTTGTATAAAGTGTCTCCTTTGGCGACAATATGGTATTTGGCGGTAGGTAATTGCAAAACTCTTCCGATCATCAGGGTATAAGGAGGCGTAAGGTTATTGGCTTCGACAATGTCTCGGATAGGAACATTGTATCGACGGGAAATACTGTATAATGTATCGCCCTTCCGAACGGTAATTCTGTCTGGATGGTTATTAAATATGCTGCCCAAATTATAAAGCTGGATTCGGCCGTTGTAATAGGTACATCCGTTTATCAAAAAGAGCAGCGGCAACAGGAATATGGTGATCAGCCTGCAAAGCATCAGTTCTCATATCCGATTTTAAGTTAACTTATCGGAAATATCGTAACAGCAATTAGTTTAATATTTTCTTACTCTTTTTCGAGAAACTGGGAAGGTTTGCGGCGTAAGTCTGATGACATAATGCCGTATTGACGGTTGTGTAAGGCATTACGAATATGCCGACGGACTCTTTCCAACATAGCATCATCTGTGTCATTGATGTTTTTTCTGTTGGTGTAAGAAATGACAATCATTTCGGCATTGTATTCATCAACGCCCAAGGTGCGGATTTTTTTTACAATCAGATTATTGAGTTTGCCGCTGAGTTCTACGGCTTTTTCTCTGTTGGTTTTATTCAAAATAATCCCAAACTTTGTCTTGTCAAAACGTCCGATGGAGGTATCTTCTCCGGCAACATCAATGCAAATTTCCGCGGTGGATTTCAAGAGTTTGTCGCCTGTCTCAAAGTCGATTCCTTTATTAATAAATTCATAAATATCGGCAAGCTCAATAACAATCAGAGAAAAATCATTATTATAACGTTTACTGACTCTGAAATCATGCTCAAGACGTTTAATAAAAGCCTCTTCATTGAGAGTTCCCGTAACCAAAAAGTCTTTATTGGAGATGGATTTCAATTGTTGCTCCAAACGATTGGCTTCGCTTAAGTCTTTGCACATAAAGCTCATGCCTTCACATTTTAAAACGCCGTTTAACAGCGGGCGTCCGCGGCACTTCATCAAAACTTTTTCACCGTCTTTTTTGATTAGGATTCTGTCGGTGTTGACGGTTGCTTGTTTTTTGCTGACTTTCCCAAAATCACTTAACAGAGTTTTAAGATTGGCGTCATTATTTTCAAATACGGTGCCAAGAACATGTTTGCCGATGAGTTCGTCAGACGTGTATCCGAGAAGGTTAAAAGTTGCCTCATTGGCATAGGTAATCAAAAAATCAAGATCGGTTTTAAAATAGACATCTCCTTGCGGGTGTTGGTTGTTTTGAGTTGTCTGAGTGTCGTTTTCAATCAGAAGTTCTTTGATATTCTGTCTTGCCTTGTTAAGTTTGAAGTGCAAGAAAATAACATAGGCGGTCAATAAAAAAATAATCAGACTTAAAAGCAGTATCATGATAAGCATCCGTAAAATTAACTCTGGATAAATCAGAGTATCGTAATAAAAGCTAAATATTGGTTAAATAGAGGTTGCATTTTTGGTTTAAAACTCTTAATTTTATGGCAAATAATGGAGATAAAAAGAAATGGGTGCAAAAGAAAAGCCTGAAATTATTGATGAAAGTGGCGATAAATATAAATACGGCTTTGTAACCGAGATTGAGGCTGATACAGCCCCGAAAGGGTTGAACGCCGACATTATTCGGCTGATTTCGAGCAAGAAGGGCGAACCTGAATGGCTTCTGGAATGGCGTCTGAAAGCGTTTGAGTTTTGGCAGACTATGACCGAGCCGACATGGGCCAAACTGGTTTACGATAAAATCGATTATCAGGATTTATACTATTATTCGGCACCAAAACAGAAAGTTGCCCCGAAGAGCCTGAAAGAAGTGGATAAAGAACTTCTGGAAACTTATGAAAAATTAGGTATTCCGTTAAAAGAACAAGAGGCGTTGGCGGGAGTTGTGGCGGTGGATGCCGTGTTTGACAGCGTTTCCGTGGCAACAACTTATCGGGCAAAACTGGCCGAGCAGGGGGTTATTTTCTGTTCTATTTCCGAGGCGGTAAAAGATCATCCTGAATTGGTCAAAAAATATCTTGGTTCGGTAGTGCCTTATACGGATAACTTTTTTGCCTGTTTGAACTCAGCGGTGTTTACCGACGGATCATTTGTATTTATTCCCAAAGGCGTTCGTTGTCCGATGGAATTATCAACTTATTTTCGTATCAATGCCAAAAATACCGGACAGTTTGAGCGGACATTGATCGTTGCCGATGATGAAAGTTATGTGTCATATCTGGAAGGATGCACTGCGCCGCAACGTGATGAAAATCAGCTCCATGCCGCAATTGTCGAAATTGTGGTGA
>CAZFRT010000122.1:0-4449 GCA_964521455.1 uncultured Azospirillum sp. | reverse complement strand
ATGTAATTACTTCTCTAACCAAACATTTTTAACAACCGGATTTAATGATTTTTTTGCCGTAAGCATAAATTTTCATCATCATCTCAGCAATAAAGATTGCCATAAACAACCGATCTAAAACAAACAAATCAGCTTTCAGGGTTTCTGTAATAAATGACGCAGTCATTAATCCGAAAATAACGGCATCCATCAAAATCAACGACATAATCAACCAGTCAAAACTTTTTCCTTCAACCAGTTTTTTAACTTTACGCTTATCTTTTTCCCAAGTTTTGCCTACCATTATACAAATCCTTTAAACTTCTAAATTTTCTTTATTTTATCCTCATACTACAAAAAAGCAACAACTAATACAGCGGCTGTTACTGCCGGACCGAACGCACCCGCTCTTTTCTTGCTGATTAAAGCATACACTCCGAAAAAAAGACAAGATAAAATAATGACATATAACAGGTTTTCTAGTCCCATCCATGCTCCGATTGCGGACAACAGCTTAATATCCCCGCCGCCAAATACATCCTTGTTTCTCCAAACAAGAAACAGACTGGCAAAAACCGGCAAAACATAACCACCCGCTGCCCCGATAATACTGTCGGCAACTGCCGCCCCGTTACCCAAATACAAAGCGAAACATAATCCGCTCAACAATAGCGGATAAGTCAAAATATCCGGCAAAAGAAACATTCTGTAGTCAATCTCTGCCAACAAAACCATAATCCACATAAACGCCAAATACCATCCGGCATTAGTGCTGCCAAAACGCATAAATGCAAAAAAAGATAATCCGCTCACCAACAAACCATACATAAAACTACGCCAAAGAAAAGCCTTCATCAACTTCATATACTTCGGATTCGCTTTTCTTTTTTCAAACGAAACATTTTTTCCGGCACGAATTATCCTGTATAATCCGTAAGCCGCGGTTGCCGGCATAAACTTTTCAAACCTGCGGCTGATATAAGGAATCAACAAACCGAAAATCAAACCGTATAAAGCATAAATCATGACAAATTCTCCTTTTTTGAAAACTTATCTGATTCTTCTTAACATTTAATAAACAACAAAAAAGCCCCTCTTCGGAGGGGCTTTTTGTTACATGGCTTTAAGAATATATTCGCTGAGTTTTTCGGAGAAGAAAGAAGAATCCGTAATCGCCTCACCCTCTGCTATTTTAGCCTGATCAAGCAAAATACGGGAAATATCTTTAATTTCCTGTTCCTTATCCTTATTATCCATACTATCCGCCATTTTTATAATCAACGGATGATATGGATTAACTTCCAAAATACGAGAACTTGCAAAGGCTGTTTGTTGCTGATGATTTCTCATCAAACGTTCAAGGTGAATACTCATCTGTCCGTTTTCAACCGTCAAACTGGCAGGAGATTTAGTCAGTTTGTCTGTAGTTGTAACCTTAGCCACTTCATCTTTAAAAAGCTCGGTCATCATATCTGTCAGCTTTTTCAAGCTTCCTTCATCGGCTTTTGTTTCATCTCTCTTCAAAGACAAATCCATATCTGCCTGAGAAATATGTTTAATGGCAAAATCTTTATATTTGGTCAGGGTCTGTGTCCAAAATTCATCAATCGGATCCGTTAGCAACAAAACCTCAATATTCTTAGCTTTGAAAGCTTCTAATTGCGGATTGTTAATCAAGGTTTTAACATCATCGCCGGTAATGTAATAAATAGCTTTCTGCTCCGGTTGAAGACGAGAAATATACTCATCCAAAGAAGTCAGCTTATCGGTCGAGGCCGTCGAAGCAAAACGAGATAACTCGGCAATTTCCTCACGATTCGAAAAATCTTCGTACAAACCTTCTTTGAAGGCAATTCCGAACGCATTCCAAAACTTGATATAATCATCATAATCTTTGGAACGTTTTTTCAGTTCTTTTAAAATTCTGGAAACCGTTCCCTGCCGAATTTTTGCAATTAAAGAACTTTGTTGCAACATTTCACGAGAGATATTCAAAGGCAAATCCGAACTGTCAATAACTCCTTTTACAAAACGCAGATACGCCGGCAAAAGCTCCTCAACCTTATCGGAAATAAACACTCTGTTCACATACAGTTTCAAGCCTTGTTTCCGATCCGGCTGAAACAAATCATACGGCGTAACTGTCGGAATATAAAGCAATCCGGTATATTCAATATTTCCTTCCGCTTTAAAGTGCAAAGTCATCCACGGATCATCAAAATTTTTGGAAATATGATGATAAAATTCTTTATATTGTTCTTGAGTAATCTCCGACTTATGTTTCGCCCACAAAGCCGAAGCGGTATTAACGGTTTCCTCTCCCGCTTTTCCCAAGTCCAACACAATCGGATAATCAATATGGTCAGAATAAGTCCGGATAATTTGACGCAGATAAATCGTGTCCGTAAAGTTTTTCTGATCTTCTTTCAGAAACAAAGTAATTGAAGTGCCGTTGGTCTCTTTTTCTGCTTCGGTAATTTCAAAGCCGTCTATTCCGTTTGAAGCCCAGCTGTAAGCCTTGTCTTCTCCGGCTCTTCTGGTCAAAATTTCCACCTTATCAGCCACCATAAAAGCAGAATAAAAACCGACACCGAACTGACCGATTAAATCAACCGCTGAACCGTTTTCTTTAACATTTTTAACAAATTCGGCTGTTCCGGATTTGGCTATTGTTCCCAAATGATTGATTAAATCTTCCCGATTCATACCGATACCGTTGTCGGCAATCGTTAAGGTATTAGCCTCGGCGTTCGGCGTAACCGTAATTTTCAACTCACCGGATTGTTTGGTAATATCTGGATGAGTCAGAACCATGTACTTGAGTTTATCACAAGCATCGGAAGCATTAGAAATCAGCTCCCGTAAAAAAATCTGTTTTTCGGAATAAAGGGAATTAACCACAATATCGAGCATTTTGCTCACATCAGCCTGAAAATTCATTTTATCGGTCATTTTTCGCTCCTGGTAAAAATTTTAATTACTATTTATATGGGAAGCGAAATCACAAATCGCAACATTTAAAAACAAAATACTTGATTTTATAAATAATACCGTTAGATTGAGGAATGAAATTTAACTAACCAATTGGGAGATAAAATATGGTTTCTGTTGTTAATGGCGACCTTTGTGTTAAATGTAAATCTTGTGCAGACGTTTGCCCTGTAGACGCTTTCCATGAAGGTGAATCTTATCTGGTTGTTGATCCTGATACTTGCATTGATTGCGGCGTTTGCATTTCCGAATGCCCTCAGGAAGCTATTTCTTCTGACAGCGACGCTGAAGAAAAATGGATTGAAATCAACGCTGAAAAAGCAAAAGAATGGCCGAATGCCAACGATTAATCTTTTTTCAGATTACAAAAAAGGGGATACTTTCTTTTGAAAGTGTCCCCTTTTTCTTTTACAAAAGCGATAAATCACTTACCCCAAGTGTCCGGTGATTTACGCCATTCTGCAAGCAATTCTTTCTCTGCTTCGCCGAACAACCCCTGAGAGGCAGCCACCTCAACCAGCTCCGAATAGTTGCTGGCCGTATGAAGCTCACATCCGGCAGCGGCAAAAGCTTCTTGAGCCTTCGGGAACTGATAGCTGAAAATAGCCACCATTCCGAGAACTTCGGCACCGGCATCCCTCAGAGCCTGAACAGCCGCAAGAGAAGAACCTCCGGTAGAGATGAGATCCTCAACGACCACAACCTTATCACCGGGCTTCACCACACCTTCAATCTTGTTTTGAAGGCCATGGTCTTTTGCCGAAGAACGAACATACGCGAAGCGTTTGTCGAGATTATTAGCGACGATAGCACCCCAGGCAATCGCACCGGTAGCAACACCGACGACGCAATCAGCCCCGTTGAACTTATTGATTACCAGACGGGTCAAGGTCTCCGAGATAAGGAAACGAGCGTTCGTATCGGAAAGAGCTTTGCGGTTATCGCAATAGATGGGGCTTTTCCAGCCTGAGGCCCAGGTAAAAGGCTCGTTCGGCTGAAGTTTCACGGCGTTAATAGCCAACAGTTGATCTGCAATCTGCTTCATAATTCTTAGAAAATTAAATTATACATAAAGACTAAAATTTTGCCATAAAATACATCAGCCTGTTTTTTTGTCAATAAAAAACTTGAAAAATATTTTTTTGTCGATATACTGCAACAGTTTTTTATAAACATTATGTCAAACTAAAATTTTTCTGCGTATGAATTATTCAGAATTAGTGAATCAGATTGCAAAGAAGCGATCTTTTCTGTGTGTCGGACTGGATACGGATTTCAACAAAATCCCTCCTCACCTGCAAGAACTTGACCGTAAAACCGCGTTGCTGACCTTCAACAAGGCCATCATCGACGCTACGGCTCCCTACACCGTCGCCTACAAACCCAATGTCGCGTTCTATGAAAGCGAAGGCATAGAAGGTTGGGACGTTCTGCGACAGACAATCGAATATATCAAGGAGAACCATCCCGACATCTTCA
>CAZFRT010000121.1:0-4482 GCA_964521455.1 uncultured Azospirillum sp. | reverse complement strand
TGGTTATTGTTTGTGTTCCTTCCGGTTCTACAGCCGTTGAAAGAAGAGCTATTCAGGAATCTGCCGAGGCTGCAGGTGCTCGTAAGGTTTGGTTGATTGAAGAGCCTATGGCTGCCGCTATAGGTGCCGATTTGCCGGTGACCGAGCCGACCGGAAGCATGGTTGTTGATATTGGTGGCGGCACGACAGAAGTTGCCGTGTTGTCTTTGGGTGGTATTGTTTATGCCCGTTCTGTTCGTGTTGGCGGAGATAAAATGGATAGTGCCATTATTTCTTACATTCGTCGTAACCATAACTTGTTAGTAGGTGAAGGCAGTGCTGAAAAAATCAAAAAAGAAATAGGTTCCGCCTGTGCTCCGGAAAAAGGAGAAGGTCGCACGGTGGAGATTAAAGGTCGTGATTTGATGAACGGTGTGCCTAAAGAAATCGTTATTACAGAACGTCAGGTCGCAGAAAGCTTGGCTGAACCGGTTTCTCAAATTGTTGAGGCTGTTAAGGTTGCTTTGGAAAACACAGCTCCGGAGCTGGCTGCTGATATTGTTGACAAAGGTATTGTCTTGACCGGCGGTGGAGCACTCTTGGCTAATTTGGATCAGGTTTTGCGCGATGCGACAGGTGTTCCTGTTTCTATTGCTGAAGAACCGTTGGCTTGCGTTGTTAAAGGAACCGGACGTGCATTGGATGAAATAAGAAAGCTGAAAGGCATTCTTTCTACAATGTACTAATATATAAGGATGAAAAGGGGTTTCCTCTCTTTTTTCTTGCAAAGTGTAAGAGAAAAGACTGTGGTAAGCCCCTTTATTGATTTTATTCTCTGTAAGCCAGCGGGAAATTTATATGAAAAGGCGGAAAGTTTTATTCATTCATCTTAGCAATATCAGACTTTTGGCGAAAAAGTTTGCTATTGTTATTTTGTTTTTATCGGCGTTTGTTTTTATGCTTATTAATAAAACAGATACGGTAATTATTGAAAAAACGTCTTCCGTGGCAACAGACGTGGTCAGTCCGTTAGTTGATGTTTTGGTAATTCCAGCTCGGGTTGTTGCCGGTATTTATGATTATTTTCGTGATCTGAAGCAGGTTTATAAAGAAAATCAAAAACTTCGTGATGAAAACAAGCGGTTAATTATGGTTTCCAGTCGAGCCAGAGCTTTGGAAATTGAAAATAAATTGTTATCAGGATTGTTGAATTATACTCCGCCTTCTGAAGCAACTTTTGTTACGGCTCGGGTTATTGCTGAGGAAGGAGATGCTTTTTCTCATTCTCTAATTGCCTATACCGGATTATCCAATAAAGTAAAGAAGGGACAAGTTGTTTTGAGCGACAGCGGTGTTGTCGGCCGAATTGAACAGGTTGGTAAAATGTATTCAAAAATTATCCTGATTACGGATATTAACTCCAAGATTCCGGTTATGGTGGAGAGAACCCGTGTTCGCGGTATTCTTTCAGGGGATAACACTTCCGTTCCGAAAATGATTTTTATTCCTCTGGAGGCTTCTTTGACTGTTGGTGATAGAGTTGTTACCTCTGGTGTTGCCGGTGTTTTTCCTCCAGGTCTTCCTATAGGTAAAATTGTTTCTACGGAAAAAAATAATGTTAAAATCAAAACGTTCAGCAATTTGGATCGTTTAGAATATGTGAAGATTATCGATTACGGTTTGGATAACGTTACTGAAGATGTTGAACAGGACGAAATTTTGGAAAAACAGGATGAGTGATGATTGGAGTGAAAATCTGACGCTATATCTTCAGCGGATGCTCCCTTTGTTTTCATCCCTGCTGTTGATATTTTTGTCTTATGTTCCGTTAAATATTGTAAGTATGGGCGGAATTCGTCCTGCTATGGGAATGATATGTGTTTATTTTTGGCTGATTCATCGTCCGGATATTTTTAATTTAGGATCTGTTTATCTTTTAGGCCTGATTGAAGATGTTATTTCTTCGGCTCCTTTCGGTTCTAATGTTTTTGCTCTTTTAGTTATGTATGTGTTGGTCAGTAATCTCTCCCGCTTTTTTAACGGAAAACCTTTTGTTGTTATTTGGTATGGTTTTGCTTTGTTGGCCTTAATTGTTTCTTTGGGACGGTGGCTTTTAGTTTCTGTTTATTACAGCCAATTTATTCCGTTGACTTCGGTTTTGTTTTGTTATTTGTTTTCTGTGGCTGTTTATCCTTTTTTGAGTTTGGTCAATGCTTTTGTGCAAAATGCTTTGATGAAGGATGAGGGCTGATGAACAGAGATAATGATAAGGGGAAAGTTTTAATCTTTCGTTCTCTGATAATGGCTGTCGGGAAGCTTTTTCTCATGTTTGTTATTATCGGGCGGTTGTATTATCTTCAGGTTTATCAAGCTGACAGATATAAGACGCTTGCTGATGAAAACCGTATTTCTACGCGATTGTTGATTCCTCCTCGCGGTGTGATTTATGATAGAAATCAGGTGCAAATTGCTACAAATAAACAAAATTTTCAGGCTTTGATTGTGGCAGAACAGACGCCGAATGTTCAGGAAACTTTGGATGCGTTTAAAAAAATTATGCCGTTAAGCGAAGCTGAGGAAGAAAAAATTAAAAAGGATTTGAAACGTAATCGTAGTTTTGTTCCTATAAAAATTAAAGATAATCTGACATGGGAAGAGGTCGCCAGAATTCAGCTTCATGCGGCTGATCTTCCGGGGGTTATTATTGATGAAGGATTGAGCCGTTATTATCCTTTTGGTGAAAAAATGGCTCATGTTTTAGGTTATGTTTCTTCTGTTTCAGATAAAGACGTTAAAGATGATCCGTTGTTGGAAGTTCCGGGATTTAAAATCGGAAAATCAGGTGTTGAAAAACTGTTTGAAAAAGATTTACGCGGACAGGGGGGAAATCTGAAATTAGAAGTGAACGCCTATGGCCGGATTATGAAGGAAATCGAACGAAATGACGGAATTGCGGGAAAACGTAAGGATTTAACCATTGACAGCCGCCTTCAGGAAAAAGCATTTGATTTATTTGGAGAAGAAAGCGGAGCGGCAGTTCTTTTGGATGTTCATACAGGGGAGATTTTGGCATTTGTTTCCGCTCCGTCGTTTGATTCCAATATTTTGGCTCAAGGGTTAAATAATGAAGAATGGAAAGCTTTGACAGGAAATATGAAAAAGCCTTTGTCTAATAAAGCTGTTTCCGGTTTGTATTCTCCAGGGTCAACGTTTAAGATGATTGTGGCTTTGGCTGGCTTGGAAGCCGGTGTTATTAAGCCGGATACCCGTTCTTTTTGTGCCGGTAAGATGTTTTTAGGTAGTCATGCTTTCCATTGTTGGAAAAAAGTCGGCCATGGGTATCTTAATGTTGTCGAAGCTTTGCAACATTCTTGCGATATTTTCTTCTATGAAACAGCTCAAAAATTAGGGATTGAAAAAATTGCCGAAATGGCAAGGCGATTTGGTTTGGGAAGTAAAATTAATATTGGTTTAGATAATGAAAAAGACGGGTTGATACCGGATAAAGAATGGAAACTTAAACGTTTCGGAGAGCCTTGGCAACAAGGGGAGAGTCTTATCTCCGGTATCGGTCAGGGATATATTTTGACAACACCTCTTCAGTTGGCAACCATGACGGCTCGTTTGGTTAACGGCGGTTATGAGGTGAAGCCGACCTTTACTAGACTTTCGGAAGAAGAACTTCAAAATCTTAAAAAAATTAATGTCTCAAAAGAACATTTAGACATTATTAAAGAGGGGATGTTTGCTGTAGTTAATAAGCCGGGTGGAACAGCATATCTTTCTCAGTTTGATTACAAAGGTCAGAGAATGGGCGGAAAAACCGGAACAACGCAAGTTCGTCGTATTTCAATGAAAGAACGTCAGTCCGGAATTTTGAAGGAATCCGAACTTCCGTGGCATCTGCGTAACCATGCGTTATTTGTCGGTTATGCTCCGCATGATAATCCGAAATATGCCGTGGCTGTTTTGGTTGAGCATGGTGGTGGCGGTTCTTCCGTTGCGGCTCCGATAGCAAGCAAAATTTTGCGGGCGGCGGTGGAGCTTGATCCGACAAAAGAAGAAATGAAATAGGGATAATCTTATGTATAGAGCTTATGAAACAAGTTTTAGAAACCAAACCCTGACATTGAAAGAAAAATTCTTTAACATCAGTTTTTCTTATGTGATGTTTATTGTTATTTTGGCGGCAATAGGGATTATTACGCTTTATTCCGCCGCAAACGGACATTGGACACCTTGGGCCATTAATCAATTACTCCGTTTTTCTTTAGGCTTTTTGATTATGATTGCTTTGGCGTTGACTGATATCAAAATTTTAATGCGATATGCCTATGTTTTTTATTTTCTGACGTTGATTTTGTTGATTGTGGTTGAAATTACCGGACATATCGGAATGGGGGCTCAACGGTGGATTAATCTGGGGATTTTTAAGTTGCAACCGTCTGAACTGATGAAAATTGCCATGGTTCTGGTTTTGGCTCGCTATTTTCATACCTCTTC
>CAZFRT010000120.1:0-4530 GCA_964521455.1 uncultured Azospirillum sp. | reverse complement strand
GTTTCGGCAGGATATCCCATAGTTACAATAGCAAACGGGCGAATATTTTCCGGAAGATGCAGATATTCTTTCAAATCATCCACTACTCTTTGCATTGGAGCAGCACCGCAATAGCAGGTTCCTATTCCTTTAGCCCAGGCGGCAAGCATCAGATTCTCCGTTGCAATCGCACAATCCACATCAATAAAAGTCCATTTCTCATTTTCTTTATTGCGACTGAATGATTTTTCCGTATCTCCGCAGACAAAAACCACACAAGCGGCATCTTTGGCAAAAGACGTCCACCGCTGAATATGACGCAGATGTTCCAAAACTTCTCGATCATCCACGACCAAAAATTCCCAAGGTTGTTTATTGTGAGCCGTCGGAGCATATTGAGCGGCTTTGATTATTTCTTTGATTGTTTCCTTGTCGATTTTTCTTTCCGTTTCATACTTTCGTACCGAACGTCTGGTCAACAAGCCTTCCATCAAATCCATAGTATGTATCCTTATTTTGTTAATGTACGACCCTCTTCAGATTTTCCATTCTAGGCAAAACAGAATTCTCAATAATAAAACTGATTACCCTGTTTACCATTTTATCCGTATGTTCGAGGGTTTTTGCAATGTCGGATATATTTTCGCTCTTGTCAAGTTTTTTAGCCAACGTACTGTAAACACTGGATAATTCACTCAAAGAATCAATCATTTCCGCCAAATAAGCCGATATTTTCAAATCCTCCTTTCCACCCCAGAAGCCTTCGGCGTATCCGAGTTCGACTTCATTGAAACGGCGGAAACACAGATTAATTAAATCTTCTTTTGTAGTCCATTTCACTTTTTCCAAAACAATTTTGTTGGCTTTTACCTGTTCAAAAACTTCATCCCATAATCCCATGAAAAACTTAAAGAACAAATCGGCTTCATCCTTGGTTTCAAGCCGAGGTTCCTTGCCTTGTTCCCAAAAAGAAGAAATAACATCCGTCGGACGAAGTTCCAAATTAGGGCTGCAAATCGCTCCGGCAAATTTCATTTTTACAAGGTACAGTGGGGTCGGACAATTGTAATGATTTAAGAGCTTGGTAAAAGCTTCATCTCCAATATATTTATTTTCCGGCATATTTTGACTTTTCATTTTATTCTTCTTCATATATATATTACTGTTAGTTTCTTAAATGTAATGGAGATTTATAAATTGTCTAGGGTAAAAATTGCAAATCTTCTGGCTTTGCTCTTGCTTATAAACGCCTGCTCCCAGTTTGAGCCGTTTATTGACCGACGCCGGGACGCCGGAGTCAGGAACATCGAAAAGCTTTATGTCGGAGAATCCCTTCCCGACTCTCCTGCCGTTTGTTACAACAAACTCTGGACTGATTATGAACAAATCAAAAAACTGGCCGACGAAGAATGTATCAACAATAAAACCGGTCGATATGCCGAACCGGTTGAACAAACCGTTTTTACCTGCCGTTTATTTGTCCCAAACCACTTTTATTTTAAATGCGTTAAATAACTAGGAACTTTTGAAATGGATTTATCAATCGAAAACACAATCAATCAAAAACTTCATGCAATTTTTCAGGACTTAAATTTAGATACCAAATTTGCTGTCGTTAAAGTCTCCGACCGTCCTGATTTGAGCGATTTGCAATGTAACGGGGCTTTGGCTCTTGCCAAACAGGAAAAGAAAAATCCGAGAGAAATCGCTCAGGCAATTGCCGCCAAGTTGGAACAAGACAGCGATATTGAAAAAGTTTCCGTAGACGGTCCGGGATTTATCAACATTTCCCTTACGGACAGCTTCATCGGACGGATTATCGACAATCTGGCTCAAGATGAACGCAAAGGCTGCGAAAAAGTCTCCTCTCCCAAAAAAATAGTCATGGATTTTGGCGGCCCGAATGTGGCAAAATCTCTTCATGTGGGGCATTTACGCTCTGCCGTTATCGGCGAATCTATCCGCAGAATTGAAACTTTCGTCGGCAACGAAGTTATTTCCGATGTTCACTTCGGCGACTGGGGAACGCCTATGGGAATGATTCTAGCAGAAATAATCAATCAGGATGGAGATCTGTCCAAAGCAGAAACCTACAATATTGAAGAAATTTCCGCTTTTTACAAAAAAGCCAACATCCGTTGCAAAGAAGACGAAACCGCTAAGGAAACCGCTCGTGTTATTACCGCCGAACTGCAAAACGGCAATCCGGAATACCGCAAAGCCTGGCAACATTTACGCAAGGTTTCCATTGACGCCGTTAAGAAAAACTATGATGAACTGGAAGCTCATTTTGACTTGTGGCTCGGAGAAAGCGACGCCCATCAAGCCAGTTCCGATATTGTTAAAATCGCTGAAGAAAAAGGTTTGTCTGAAGTCGATGATGGAGCGACCATCATCCGTCTGGAAGAGGCAAACAAACCGAAACCTCCGGTTATTTTGGTTAAAAGCGATGGAGGTTTTGCGTATCAGGTTACGGATATTGCCACAATTAAGATGCGTTTCGACGACTTGAAAGCCGACGAGATTATTTATGTGGTCGATAAACGCCAATCCCTGCATTTTGAGCAGGTTTTCGAAGTAGCTCAAAAACTGGGTATTGCTCCGAACGTTACTCTGCAACACATTGGCTTTGGTACTGTCAACGGTGCTGACGGAAAACCATTTAAGACCAGAGACGGCGGGGTTATGAATCTTGAAGACTTAATCAAACTCTCCAAAGACAAAGTTCGCGAATCCATGCCGGAACCTGATGAACAATACAATGCCGCTTATATTGAAAATCTGGTTTCTGAAATCGCTATCGGAGCTATTAAATTTCAGGATTTGAAAAACAACATAGCTTCCGGATATGTTTTTGATCTAGATGATTTTGCAAAATTTGAAGGGAAAACAGGGCCTTATATTCAATATGCCATAGCCCGTATTAACTCCATTATTCGTAAAGCAGGAACCCTCAAAGCGGGAAATGTTATTATTACCAACCCTGAAGAGCGTTCTCTGGCACTGAAAATTGCCCAATTGAATAATACAGTTATGCGAGCTCATGAATCGAAAGAACCGAGTATTTTGTCTGATTATGTTTACACATTGGCTCAGACATTCAGTTCTTTTTATAATGTTTCATCCATTATGAATGCGGAAAGTCCGGAAATTGCAGCATCTCGTTTGCGGTTGGCAACTTTGGTAAGAGACATCTTGGCAATGCTGTTAAGCCTACTGGGCATAAAATCTCCGGAAGTCATGCTCAAAAAAGCTTAAACATAAAAGTCTCCCGTTGGGGAGACTTTTTTATTGAACTTTTACATGATTACTTCTTATCAACCAAGGTCAAGTAAATATATTTCGTCATCAGATGGGGCTTGGTTATCACTATATGAAAAGCCATGCGGCTTCCGGCACCCAATCTTTTTAACGGGGCATCCTGTTCCTGTTCATAGAGCATATCTGTTTCTTTATCCAGAAGCTCTACTCTGATTGCCGGAATGTTTATTGTTTGAGATTTAGTGTTGGCCAAAAAGCCTTTAATTTCCAACTTGCGAACATAATCTTCTTCATATTCATTACGGATAACGTTTTGAAACTCCAATCCCTCCCCCGGAATACGGGAAACAATCCCCACCGCGGAATAAACTTTTTCCATTCCTGGGACTAAACGGACGACATCAAAACGAACATAAAACATCAATAATAAAAAGAGCAGTAAAAACGTTCCCGCAAAATAAACTTTATTGGCTGTTTTATGCAATCCCAGAGCAAATTTAACCCTTGTCCAAAAACGTTCGTGAATCGGCAGAGCCTTTTCTTCCGCAAAAATACTTTCCGTCTGTTGAGACAAGCGGGCAAAAATTTCTTTCATCTCATCAGGTGCCTGTTTTTCAGGTTCACCCGTATCAACCTCGGCACTTGTTTCCGCAGTTTTGTTCGGTACTTCTGTTTCCGCAGTCAGAGAGGAAGTATCTTCGGATACGGTTGTTTTTTCAGCGTTTTCTTCAATCGGGAACTTTTGTTCCTTCTCAACGTCAAACAAATCCTCTTTATGACATACCCAGATTTCCCCACATTTTGCACAGCGGAGCTTGCGGCCGTTTTCAGGTATTTTATCAACCTCAATGGCATAGCTGACTTTACATTTTGGACATGATACAAGCATTTTTTACCCCTTTTGTTTCACTATATGCATAAAAACCATTTAATCAAAGAAAAAAAAGATTTTATTAAATGTAATATTGCTGTATCGTATGAGAAGTTTTTTGAGGAGTTGCCAAATTGCAGAAAAATACAACCACACCTTCAATTATTGAAATGCAAAACGTCGGAATCCGTTACGGACAAGGACCTGAAATTCTAAGCGACATTAAATTATCGCTCAAAAAAGGTTCGTTTCATTTCTTGACCGGAAAAAGCGGTGCCGGAAAAACATCTCTGCTAAGTATGATGTATCTGGCTCAAAAGCCAAGCCGAGGCGTTGTCAGCGTTTTCGGTAAAAACGTAAACTTTACCAACAGAGATAGTTTGTCTATGCTCCGCCGCAAGATTGGGGTTGTGTTTCAG
>CAZFRT010000119.1:0-4545 GCA_964521455.1 uncultured Azospirillum sp. | reverse complement strand
GCTGTTTTGAAAATAGTACCCTCATCAAAGGCTTTACCGATAAGCTGCAAGCCGAGCGGCAAACCTTGAGCACTGATGCCGAATGGCAAACTCATTGCCGGCAGACCGGCCAGATTAACAGAAACCGTAAACACATCATTCAGCCACATATTAATCGGATTTTCCTGCATAGATTTATCACCAATCGGAAAAGCCGTAACCGGCGCCGTCGGTGTTAAAATGACATCACATTTTTCAAAAGCCTTGATAAAATCTTCACGAATAAGGCGGCGAACCTTTTGTGCTTTCAGATAATAAGCATCATAATATCCGGCAGACAAAACATAAGTACCGATCATAATACGGCGTTTAACTTCCTTACCGAAACCTTCCGTACGACTGTTTGTATACATTTCATCCAAACTTTTTCCGGATACTCTCAAACCATAACGCAAACCATCATAACGAGCCAAATTGGAAGACGCTTCCGCCGGAGCAATAATGTAATAAGTCGCCAAAGCATATTTGGTGTGCGGAAGAGAGATGTTGACAATCTCGGCTCCTCTGGACTTAAGCATTTCAATTCCCTTGTCCCAATAAGAGGCAATTTCTTCATTCAAACCTTCCGGACGATATTCCGCCGGAATACCGATCTTCAATCCCCGAACATCCTGAGTTAAGAAACTTTCAAAATCCGGAACATCCATACGGGCTGAAGTGGAATCTTTCACATCATAACCGGACATAACTTTGAGCATAATCGCACAGTCGCGAACATCTTTGGCAATCGGACCGGCCTGATCCAAAGAAGAGGCAAATGCCATAATACCATAACGGGAACAACGTCCGTACGTCGGTTTAATTCCGGTAATACCGCAAAAAGCGGAAGGTTGACGAATTGATCCGCCTGTATCCGTACCCGTGGCAGCGGCACACATGTTAGCACAAACAGCAGCGGCCGAACCCCCGGAAGACCCGCCGGCAACCAAATCTTTATCTTTGCTCCACGGATTGACAACCGGACCATAATAACTGGTCTCGTTACTGCCCCCCATAGCAAACTCATCCATATTCAGCTTACCTAAGAAGGACGCACCGGCATCCAGAAGTTTTTGCGTAACGGTAGATTCATATTGAGGGACAAAACCATCCAAAATATGAGAACAAGCTGTTGTCCGAATATCTTTGGTACAAAACAAGTCTTTAATTCCCAATGGAATACCTTCTAAGACTCCGGCTGTTCCGTTTTGGTATTTTTCATCGGATTTTACAGCTTGTTCCAAAGCTTTTTCAGGAGTTTCCAAAACATAAGCGTTCAGCTTTCTGTTGGCTTCCATGGATTTGATATATTCTTTTGTGAGTTCGACGGCAGAAAATTCTTTTTTCTTCAGTCCGGACAAACTCTCGGCAATTGTTAACTTTGTTAATTCGCTCATTTTCAAGCCCTACCCTTATTCTACAACCTTTGGAACCACAAAATACCCATATTCCTGCACAGGGGCATTTTTCAAAACCGCTTGAGATTGATTACCTTCGGTAACTTCGTCTTGTCTACAGACAATATTGCTGTCATTAACCGAAATCAAAGGTTCAACATTATCTGTATCAACTTCTTTCAATTGTTCGATCCAATTCAGAATTTTATTAAATTCCTGTTCTGTTGCCTCAATTTTATCATCTTCAATCTTTAAGTGGGACAGAAAAGCCACTCTTTTTACGGTTTCTTTATCAATAGCCATTTTTATTTTATCTCCGACTGCTTACATTGATATTTTCATGGGAGGAAGAATTAAATCATACTTCATACGGTTTAGCATATTAATATCATTCATCTCAATTCCCAAGTCATTCATAATTTTATTAACTGAAATTTTCTGATTTCCGGAAAACAACTGCGACAATTTTTCAGAAAGCGTTTTTTTCTTCGGATAATACACAATCTCAAACTTGTCTTTCGGTTTAATACCGGCTTTTTCTTTTGCCAAGGCAATCGCATCGTCAATTCCGCCGATTGCGTCCGCCAACCCAACCTCCACAGCATCAATCCCCGTCCACACACGACCACGGGCAATCTTGTCCATTTTATTAATTTCAATATGCCGAGCTTCTGAAACTTTAAGCGTAAAATCTTTATACACCCGATCCAAAGAACGATTGAAAATTTCTTTTTCCTTCGGGCTGAACTTATGATTAACACTAAGGATTCCGGCATTGTCGCCAAACTTAACCTCACCCCAACGAACACCAAGTTTATCCCATAATCCGGACAAAACCATTTTTCCGCCCAAAACACCTATAGAACCGGTAATACTGGATGGTTCCGTAAAAATATAATCTCCGGCAATAGATACAAAATATCCGCCACTGGCCGCATAATTGCTTTGTGTAACAATAACCGGAATTTTTTTCTTTTCCTTAACCCGTTTCAGAGCGTACCAAATTTCGTTGGAAGCGGTATAACTTCCGCCGGGACTGTTTACTCTGACCACTAAAGCTTTAATATTGTCATTTTTTAAAATATCATCAAGCTGTTTCACAACCGTATCTGCTCCGACAACAGCCTCATCTCGAATGGAATTGGCATAGCTTTCTCCCTCGGCTATCACACCTTCAATCACAACCAAAGCCACTGTCGGAAGATTCCGGTATCCGGAAGAAAAACTCGAAACATAATCCCAAACATTAATCATTTTGCCTTTAGTTTCATTAACAACCTTCTCAATCAATTCCGGCTTATAACCTATTGCGTCAATCAAACCTGCATTCAAAGCCCTCTCGGCAGAAACAGGAGCATCGTTTACCAATTTATTAAAAAGTTTTTCATCAATTTGACGATTAATACAGATGTCTTTTTTCATAACGGCATAAACACTTCCGCCCAGTTTTTTTAATTCCCGTTTATATTCTGAAGACATTCTGTCGCTAAGCAAAGATGCCGCCGCATTTTTATATTCATAACGCGTATAGAATTCCGCCTGCACACCGAGCTTATTTAAAGTATTACGGAAAAACGGCACCTCAAAACTCAAACCGGTAATTCCCGCTTCCGTATTCGGTTGCATCCAAACCTCATCAAACACTGTTGCCAGATAATACTCAGAAGTTCCGCCGCCAAAACTGCCAAATCCCGTAGAATACAAATAAGCCTTTTTACCTGTTTGGCGAAAACTCTCAATTGCCCGACGAATTTCTTGAATCTGCGACAAACCAAGCGATGTGTCATTAATATTGCCGATAATTGATTTGATTCTATCATCCAACGCCGCAACATTAATCGCTTTGATTAAATCAAAAAAAGAAGCACTCGGAGCTTCGGAAAGCTCAGAAAACAAATCGTCAGCTTGCACTTCCGGATAATCATCGTTAAAATCTATTGTCAAAATTCCTGTGGATGGAACATCCCCCGCAACACTAACATCCTGCCGCAAAAGAGCTGTTACAATCATCAACAGCAAAATAAACAACAAACCAAAAATGGCAAAAGCATAAATCAGTGATTTAAGTAAAATTTTTCCGGCAACGAGTTTCCGTTTTCTAATGGCTATAGCAGGAAAAGGCTTGTCAAAATCATTCATATTACATTACTCACATAAAAAGGCCGCAACAACTGACAAATTGTAAACGGCCTGATTATAAAGATTACTTGTTGAAAACTCAAGACAAATATTAGAACTCGGATAAAACGGCACCGGATTCGTGAGCATTGTCCAAAGCAACCATACCGGTAATATGGTATCCGGCATCAACATGGACAACCTCGCCGGTAATTCCCGTACCGATAGGAGAAAGCAACCCCAAAGCAGCCATACCGACTTCTTCTTGGGTAACATTACGCTTCAAAGGAGCATTCAACTCATTCCAACGCAAAATCTTACGGAAGTCACCGATACCAGAAGCAGCCAAAGTTTTAATTGGACCGGCGGAAATAGCGTTAACTCTCACACCCTGAGCACCCAAATCAACAGCGGCATAGCGAACGGAAGCTTCCAAAGCGGCTTTGGCAACACCCATAATATTATAGTTAGGCAAACATCTCTCTCCGCCAAGATATGTCAATGTAACAATTGAACCGCCTTCATTCATAATAGGAGCGGCACAACGGCAAGCTTCCAAGAAGGAATAGCAGGAAATATGCATTGTGTTCAGGAAGTTAGGCAAAGTAGTATCAATTGTTCTGCCTTTTAATTCGTTTTTATCGGAAAAAGCAATTGCATGAACAACGAAATCGATTTTACCCCATTTTTCACCCAATTCTTTAAAGCAGGCTTCAACACTGGCTGAGTCAGAAACATCGCATTTAATCAACATCGGCTCGTTATCAAGTTGTTCGGAAAGCGGTCTAACTCTTTTTTCCAAAGCTTCGTTCTGATAAGAGATTGCAATTTGAGCTCCGTGAGAATTCAAAGCCTGGGCAATACCCCATGCGATGGATTTATCATTAGCCAGGCCCATAATCAGACCTTTTTTGCCGGCCATTAAAGATGAAGTCATAATATTTTCCTTTTCTTTATTAAAAAAATTAAATATATTAAATCAAAATTTCTATAGACTATGTATAAAATTTAA
>CAZFRT010000118.1:0-4598 GCA_964521455.1 uncultured Azospirillum sp. | reverse complement strand
TGTTAATCAACGTAATTTCAACCCTTCTGTTCTGCTCACGTCCGGCAACAGTAGAATTTGAGGCTATCGGATTGTTTGGTCCCATACCGGAAACACTGATACGGTTGGCCGCAACATTACGCAATTTTAAATAAGTTGCAACAGCATCGGCACGTTTCAACGACAATGTATTATTGTATTCCAAAGAACCGGTATTGTCCGTATAACCGACAATCTGAACCAATGTCTTGTCATACTCGGCAATAACCTTGGCAACGGAATCCAAAACAGGATTAAATGCCGGTTTGAAAACAGCTGAATCTGTGGCAAAAGTAATATTGCTCGGCATAATCAGATAGACACGGCCGTCAGCCTGTTTAACTTGAACTCCCGTATTCAAAAGTTCCTGACGCAACTTACGAGCTTGACTATCCATATATCCACCAACGGCAGCACCACTGGCAGCACCGATACCGGCACCGATTAAAGCCCCTTTCTTTCCGCCGACCAAAGCCCCGATACCGGCACCGGCTACTGTACCGATACCTGTTCCCCAAGCGGTTTTAGCAACTTTGCTTTCTCCTGTATAAGGATCTGTCGCACAAGCAGCCAAGAAAGAGACGGCCACAAAACTCAAAACTGTTTTTTTCATATTATTTCTCCAGAATTAAAACTGTTTTTAATTTAGGGGATTCATTTGGAAAGTACAAGTTTTTTCGCAAAATCCACAAAACACAAAAGCGTTCTTTCTCAAGGAAAGAACGCTTTGCTTTTTACGTTAAATTTTTAATGTTTCGACACTCCTTCTTCTGCTTGAGGTGATTTAGGCGAAGATAAAAACTTCTCTACACTTTTTTCAGTATAAGCCACGCCCCAAGAGAGAAACGCAAGACAAAAAACAATTAATAACACAATAAATAACGCATTCATTTTTTTAATTTTAAAGATTAATAACTAACACGGATCAGACAATGAAATATAAAGTTCTAGATTCAATCTCTTAACTTCTTCTTTCGACCGCTTTAATTTTCTCTTTAATCTGACATACAAGATTCCCCATACCAGATTAGAAATAATTAATACTGCGTAACACATAATACTTACATATTTTTAAAAATTAACATGTCAACAAGTACCACAACATCAAAAATTTTCAAGAATTATTTCCGAACAAAAAATCCCCACAGCTAAGCTGAGGAATTTCAACATACAAAAAACTCCCGCAGTTTCCTACGGGAGTTTTTTAAGCTTATCAACAGAAACTATTCTGCCGGTTCTTCAGCTTTAACTTCTGCTGAATGTTCCAATTGTGCCTGAGCTGCTTCTTCTTTCAATGCAAGGATTTCCTTATCATTTTGAGCGGCAACTTTCTTCAAGGCACGCAGAACTGTACCTGTACCGGCAGGGATTAATCTACCGACGATAACGTTTTCTTTCAATCCGGTCAGGGTATCAACCTTACCTGCAACAGCAGCTTCGGTCAATACTCTTGTGGTCTCTTGGAAGGACGCTGCGGAGATGAAAGACTTCGTCTGAAGTGATGCTTTGGTAATACCAAGCAGAATAGGATCAGCCTCAGCCGGCTCACCGCCTTCTGCAATAGTTTTAGCATTTTCGGCTTCAAAGACATCGCGGTCAACCTGTTCTCCGATTAAGAAAGTTGTATCACCAACTTTGGTTACTTCAACCTTTCTCAACATCTGAGATACGATAACTTCGATGTGCTTATCGTTAATCTTAACACCTTGCAGACGATAAACGTCTTGAACTTCCTTAACCAGATATTCAGCCAGTTTTTCAACGCCCAGAACACGCAGAATATCGTGAGGAGCAGGTGTACCTTCAACAAGCAAATCACCTTTCTTCACAACATCACCGTCCTGAACAACCAAATGGCGTCCCTTAGGGATCAGATATTCAAGAGCTTCGCCCTTCTTCGGTACAACCGTAATTCTTTGTTTAGCCTTATAGTCCTTACCAAACTCAACCATACCGTCAATATCAGAGATGATTGCTTGATCTTTCGGACGACGAGCTTCAAACAATTCGGCAACACGAGGCAAACCACCTGTAATATCTTTTGTCTTAGAGCTTTCTCTAGGAATACGAGCGATAACGTCACCGACTTTAATGTCAGCTCCGTTGTCAACCGTCAGAATGGCATCCACAGACAGATAATAACGAACTTCTTTACCGTTATCAAAGTTAACCGGTTTACCTTTAGCGTCTTTCAGGATAATGCTCGGTTTCAAACCGGCACTGCTGGACTGAGAACGCCAATCGATAACAACCTTGGAAACGATACCTGTTGTTTCATCAACGCTTTCCTTAATGGAAACATTGTTAATGAGGTCAACCAATTCAGCTTTACCGGCTTTTTCAGAAATAACCGGAATAGTAAACGGATCCCATTCGGCAACTTTCTGACCTTTTTTAACCTTTGAGCCTTCTTCAACCAAAACTCTTGAACCGTAAGGAATATGGTGGCGTGATTTTTCACGACCTTTTTCATCTTCAATAACGATTTCACAGTTACGAGCCAGAACAATACCGACACCTTCGGAATTAATAACCATGTGGTTGTTTTCGAGCTTCAGAACACCTGCGAACGGAACTTCAACAGAAGCTTGCTCAGCAGACTTAGAAGCGGCACCACCGATGTGGAAGGTTCTCATGGTCAACTGTGTACCCGGTTCACCGATTGACTGAGCAGCAATAACACCGACAGCTTCACCGATATTAACCGGAGTACCGCGAGCCAAATCACGACCATAACAAGCGGCACAAACACCGTTTTTGGTTTCGCAAGTCAATACGGAACGGATTTTAACTTGTTCAACACCAGCTTTTTCAACAACTTCAACGTCGTTTTCGTCAATCAGTTTACCCTTTTGAACCAAAACTTCGCCTGTTTCCGGATGAACAATATCTTCCTGAATTGTACGACCGAGGATTCTGTCACCGATAGAAACAATAACGTTACCACCGTCAACGACCGGACGAACAATGATGCCTCTTTCCGTACCGCAGTTGGTTTCCGTAATAACAACATCTTGTGCAACATCAACCAAACGACGGGTCAGGTAACCGGAGTTAGCAGTTTTCAAAGCGGTATCAGCCAAACCTTTACGAGCACCGTGGGTGGAGTTAAAGTATTCCAACACCGTCAAACCTTCTTTAAAGTTTGAGATAATCGGTTGTTCAATAATTTCACCGCTCGGCTTAGCCATCAAACCGCGCATACCGGCCAACTGACGCATTTGAGCTGCGGAACCGCGGGCTCCGGAGTGAGCCATCATGTATACGGAGTTAATATAGCCGTTTTCGGTTTTAGAAATATTTTTCATCATCTCATCAGCAATCTTATCTGTGCAAGATGCCCAAATATCGACGACTTTGTTATATTTTTCACCTTTGGTAATCAAACCGTTTTGATATTGCTGTTCAAACTCTTTAACCTGTTTTTCCGTATCTTCGATTAAAGCCTTCTTCGCATCAGGAACAATAAGGTCATCCTTACCGAAGGAGATACCGGCCTTACAAGCATTGGTAAATCCGAGAGTCATAATCTTGTCAACAAACAGAACGGTTTCTTTCTGTCCGCAATGACGATAAACAATATCAATGATTTCACCGATTTCTTTCTTTTTAACCAAGCGGTTAACCAGAGAGAACGGAACATTCTTATGCTTCGGCAAAATCTGAGAAACGATAATACGTCCCGGCGTTGTGTCGACAATACCATATTTAATCTCGCCATCATCAGCAACATATTCCATACGGCATTTGATTTTAGAGTGTAGGTCAACAGCCTTGGCATCCAAAGCCATCTCAACTTCATTAAAGTCAGAGAAGATTGAACCCTCACCTTTCAAACCATCGGCATCATAAGTCAGATAGTAAATACCCAATACCATATCTTGAGAAGGTACGATAATCGGTTTACCGGAAGCCGGAGACAAGATGTTGTTTGTAGACATCATCAAAACGCGAGCTTCCAACTGAGCTTCAACAGACAAAGGAACGTGAACGGCCATTTGGTCTCCATCGAAGTCAGCGTTAAACGCTGTACATACTAACGGGTGGAGGTGAATAGCTTTACCTTCAACCAATACCGGTTCAAAAGCCTGAATACCCAAACGGTGCAAAGTCGGAGCACGGTTTAACAGAACCGGATGCTCACGAATAACTTCTTCCAAGATATCCCAAACTTCCGGACGTTCTTTTTCAACCATGCGTTTTGCTGCTTTAATGGTTGTTGCGTGTCCATAGAGTTCCAGTTTTGCATAAACGAAAGGCTTAAACAATTCCAGCGCCATCTTCTTCGGCAAACCACACTGATGCAGTTTCAATTCAGGACCGACGGTAATAACGGAACGACCGGAATAGTCAACACGTTTACCTAACAAGTTCTGACGGAAACGACCCTGTTTACCTTTCAGCATATCAGACAAAGATTTCAACGGACGTTTGTTGGTACCGGTAATGGCACGAGCACGACGACCGTTATCAAACAATGCATCAACAGCTTCCTGCAACATTCTCTTTTCATTGCGGATGATACTCAAAGCCGTCTCCTACTCCGGGCGGTAGCACATCAAATCCATCCCCGACTCCGG
>CAZFRT010000117.1:0-4660 GCA_964521455.1 uncultured Azospirillum sp. | reverse complement strand
GAGAGTATGCCGAAAGATAATATTGAGCGTGCTATTGCCAAAGCTTCTCAGACAGCCGGTGGAAATGATTATGTAAGTGCCCGTTATGAAGGTTTCGGTCCGGGTAAAGTTGCTGTTATTGTTGAGGCTTTGACGGATAATAAAAACCGTACTGCCGGTAATGTTCGCACGATCTTCGGTAAAAGAGGCGGAGCTATGGGCGAAAGCGGTTCTGTTACTTTTAACTTTGAGAGAATCGGTTATATTGCTTATCCGTTGGCTGTGGCTGAAGCAGATAAAATGTTTGAAGCTGCTTTGGAAGCCGGTGCCAATGATGTTGTCAGCGATGAAGAAAATCATGAGATTGAGACTTTGCCGGATGATTTGAATGCGGTTACCGAGGTTTTGGAAAAACAATTCGGAACGCCGTCTGCTTCTCGTCTGGATTGGAAACCAATGGTTAAAACAGATATTGCCGATATGGAAACAGCTCAGAAGTTTTTGGACTTTATTGATGCTTTGGAAGATGATGACGATGTTCAGAAGGTTTATCATAACGCTGAGTTTTCCGAGGAAATTTTAGCGAAATTAAACGCTGAGGAATAAATGAGGATTTTGGGTCTTGACCCGAGTTTGTCATCGACAGGCTGGGGTGTTATTGAAGTTGAAAGTAATCGTTTACGGTATGTTGCCGATGGTTACATCAAAACTGACCCGAAAATGGAATTACCTGCCCGATTAGCGATTATTCACAAGACTTTAGCTGATGTTATTGAAGCTTATAAGCCGGATGAAGCCGCTATCGAGCAGGTTTTTTTGAATGATAATCCGATGTCGACAATTAAATTGGGTATGGCTCGCGGTGTGGTTATTTTGGCTCCGGCGTTGTTTGATATTCCGGTTTGTGAATATGAGCCGACTAAGGTAAAAAAGGCATTAGTCGGTGTCGGAAGGGCGGAAAAAAGTCAGGTGGAAACCATGGTAAAAGTTTTGTTGCCGGGGTGTAAGCCGAAAAATAATGACTCTTCCGATGCGTTGGCTATTGCCATTACGCATCATAATTATCGAAAAGCCCGTTCCTTCGGGGGATGAGAAAGATGAACTTTATTTCAGAAAAACTAAAAGACGATGTTCGCAACTTGATGGCTGAAGATAAAAGCGGTCATGGGTTTGACCATGTGGAACGGGTTTATAGACTTACCGTCAAAATGGCTCAGGAAGAAAACGCCAATGCGGAAATTGTTGCTTTGGCAGCTTTATTGCATGATGCTGATGATTATAAGCTTTTCGGGGAGGAGTCCGCTCAAAATCTGACCAATGCCAAAAGGATTATGTCTGTTCATCAGATTGATGAAGCAATTTCGGCACAGGTTTGTGAGATTATTCGCACAATGGGATACAGCAAGGCGTTAAAAGGAATCCGTCCGCAGACGCTTGAAGGAAAAATAGTTTCCGATGCCGATATGTTGGAAGCCATCGGAGCTATGGGGCTTGTGCGGTGTTTAGCCTTTGCTCTGGACAGGTGTCATTCCGGAACAAATCAGATTTTTGATGAGAAGGTTTGGCCGGAAGTTAATCTCTCTGCGGAAGAATATAAAAAGCCCAATCGTCTCTCGGATAACTTTATTAATCATTTTTTTGAGAAGATGTTGAAGCTTAAAGCGATGATGTTTACCGCCTCCGGTCAAAGAGAAGCAGAAATCAGGCATCGTTTTATGGTGGATTTTCTATATGAGTTTTTTAGAGAAAATAATGCTGAAGAATGGATAAGTTATTTACAGAATTTTGAAAAAGAAAGAGCCGCTTAATCGCGGCTTTGTTTTTATTTTGTTCTTAAAGTTAAATAATGATTGCAGAGGATTATATATTTGTATAATCTCACAACAGAGGTTTATTGATTTAAGGTAATAAGATGATTGCAAAATTACGCGGTATTATAGACACAATCGGGGAAGATTATTGCATTGTGGATGTGAACGGGGTCGGGTATTGGGTTTCGGCTTCATCCCGCACGTTGTCCAGACTTATAAAAGGTAAGACATCAGTTTTGTTGATTGAAACCGTGGTTCGGGAAGACAGTATTTCTCTTTTCGGCTTTGTGGATGCTTGGGAAAAAGAGTGGTTCCTGACTTTGACGAAAGTTCAGGGTGTGGGGGCTAAGGTCTGTCTGGCTATCTTGTCCGTTTTGACACCGAATCAGTTGGCACAGGCTGTTTCCGCACAAGATAAGGCATCCTTCTCCCGTGCAAGCGGTGTCGGACCGAAACTGGCGGCGAGAATTGTTACCGAGTTAAAAGACAAAATTGTTACCATACCGATTGAATCTGTTGTGAGAAGTGATTTATCAACAGAGGAGGAAAATATGGATAAGGAACAAGCTGAGCAGGAAAATAATGCTTATGAAGATGTGATTATGGCTCAGGAAGATAATCAAAATTCGGTTGAAGACGCGATTTCGGCATTGGTTAATCTGGGGTATCAGCGTTTGGAGGCTTATAAGGCTGTAAACAAGGCAGCGATGAAAGCTCAAAATGCAGATGTTTCCGAGTTAATCAAGTTGGCGTTGAAAGAATTTGCAACTAAAGAAATTTAGAGGACTTGACGAATGATTGATGAGAGAGTGGTTAGCCCTGAAAAACAAGCGGAAGATGAGCAAGGCAGTGGGATGCCGGTCAGTCTGCGTCCGACTTCGTTGGCGGATTTTGTCGGACAGCGTCAAGCCTGTGAAAACCTGAAAGTGTTTATCGAGGCGGCAAAAAAACGCGGTGAGGCCTTGGATCATGTATTGTTGTTCGGTCCTCCGGGGTTGGGTAAAACCACTTTGGCATCCATTGTAGCCAAGGAGCTCGGGGTCGGTTTTCGGGCAACTTCAGCACCGATGATTACAAAATCCGGTGATTTGGCGGCTATTCTGACTAACCTCGAAAAAAACGATGTTTTGTTTATTGATGAAATTCATCGTCTTAATCCGGCAATTGAAGAAGTGTTGTATTCGGCGATGGAAGATTTTCAGTTGGATTTGATTATTGGGGAAGGACCATCCGCCCGTTCGGTACGAATTGATTTACAGCCGTTTACATTAGTCGGGGCTACCACCCGATCCGGTTTGCTTTCCACACCGTTGCGAGAGCGTTTCGGAATCCCTTTGCGGTTGGATTTCTATTCTCCGGAAGAGCTGGAAAAAATCGTTATTCGCGGAGCGAACCTGTTGGGTATGCCGATTTCACAATCCGGAGCGGCTGAAATTGCCAAACGCTCAAGAGGAACGCCTCGTGTTGCCGGACGTTTGCTTCGTCGGGTTAGAGATTTCGGGGCGGTATGTGAGGCAAGCGAGGTTGATACCAAAATTGCCGATACGGCTTTGCGTCGGTTGGATGTTGACAATTACGGGTTGGATGCTTTTGACCGTAGATATTTGAATTGTATCGCCAATAATTACGGTGGCGGTCCGGTCGGGGCAGATACTTTGGCTGCGGCATTGTCGGAGGAACGGGATACGATTGAAGAAGTTATTGAACCGTTTTTGCTAAAATTGGGCTTTTTGCAACGGACACCGAGAGGTCGTGTAATTTCTGATTTGGGATGTGATTATATTGGAATCCCGAGAGTGAAAAAAGGCGGGGTAAAACCGGCTCCGATGCAGTTTGATTTGTTGAAAGTTATTGAAGAAGAGGAAAACTAAATGTTTGAGGATGTATTACCGCCGCAAGGCAAAAAGGTTGGTAAGGTGTTTGCTTTTCCGGTAAGGGTGTATTATGAAGATACGGATGCCGGCGGTATAGTCTATTATGCCAATTATTTGAAGTTTGCCGAGCGGGCAAGAACAGAGTTTGTCCGCAGTTTGGGCGTATGTCAGCAGGAGGGACTGGAGAGCGAGGATAAATGCGGATTTACGGTTCGCCATGTGGATATTGACTATAAGCTTCCGGCGGTGTTGGATGATGCTTTGGTGGTTACCTGTGAGGTTGTGGAAGCCAAAGGTGCGGGAGCGGAAATGCGTCAGGAAATTTATCGCGGAGATAAACTTTTGGCAACAATGGACGTGAAATTGGCATATTTGAGTCTGCTTAGAAAACGTCCGGTGCGTATTCCGGAAGAATTGCTGAACAAGATTAATTCTTGTGCTTAATTTCCCAAAAATTAATTGAAAATTTAGTATTTTATGATAGCTTTCGCTCAAAGATTTGAGAAATGTTTATTTATGCATAAAAAGTGAGTTAAAAAATGGATACAGAGTCATTAGCAGATGTTGCAAATACCGCCGCCCAAATGTCTATGTGGGATTTGGTTTGGGCGTCGGACATGGTTACCAAGGTTGTGATGATGGGGTTGATTGCCGCTTCGGTTTGGTCTTGGGCGATTATTATCGAAAAATTCGGAACTCTGCGTCAGGTTAAGCAGATGTCAAAAGGGTTTGAGGAAAAGTTTTGGTCCGGTGGTTCTTTGGACAGGCTGTATGATTCCATCGGTAATCGTCCGAGAGACCCGATGTCGGCCATGTTTGTTGCCGCTATGAAGGAATGGAAACGGACGAATATTCTTAAGTCTAAAACAGACCGTGGATTGAGAGGGGTTTCTCTGCAACAGCGTATTGAGAAATCAATGATGGTTTCCATGGATAAAGAATTGGATGAGTTGGATACGCGTATGGGCTTTTTGGCATCAACGGGTTCGGTGGCTC
>CAZFRT010000116.1:0-4669 GCA_964521455.1 uncultured Azospirillum sp. | reverse complement strand
TTTGGGACGGGAACGCTCCATGTTTATTCACCTGACCTTGTTGCCGTATATTCCGACTGCCGGTGAATTAAAAACCAAACCGACCCAACACTCCGTTAAAAAACTTCAGGAATATGGTATTCAGCCGGATATGCTGGTTTGCCGTTCTCAAATTCCGTTACCGCAGAATGAAAAGAAAAAAATTGCCTTGTTCTGCAATATCAGAGAAGAAAACGTAATTGCCGCTCTGGATGTGGATACAATTTATCAGGTTCCTGTAGCTTATTCTCATGAAGGTATTGATCGTCAAGTTTGCAAACATTTCGGTATTCCTTGTCCGGAAGAGGCTGATTTGAGCAAATGGGAAAACATCGTTAAAATCATCAGAGCTCCGGAAGGCGAGGTTAAAATTGCCGTTGTCGGTAAATACACCCAGTTACTTGAAGCTTACAAGTCTATCAATGAAGCTCTGACACACGGCGGTATTGCCAACAAATACAAAGTACGTATCAAATGGATTGATTCCGAATTGCTTGAGAAAAATGATCCGGATTTATATTTGTCAGATGTCAGCGGCATTTTGGTTCCGGGTGGTTTCGGACAACGTGGAACCGAAGGAAAAATCGTTGCTATTCAATATGCCAGAGAAAATAAAATTCCGTTTTTGGGAATTTGTTACGGTATGCAAATGGCTGTTATTGAAACCATGCGAAATGTTGTCGGACTTAAAAATGCCTATACGACCGAACTGAGCAGCACTTGCGAACCGGTCGTCGGTTTGATGACGGAATGGGATAAAGCAGGAGCGAAGGAACATCGTTCAAAAGACGGAGATTTAGGCGGAACAATGAGGTTGGGGGCTTATCCGTCTGTTTTGGATAAAGACTCTCTGGTTTACAGCATCTATGGAACGGAAAATATCTCAGAACGGCATCGTCATCGTTATGAAGTAAATATGAAATATGCCGATCAATTGGAAAAGGCCGGCATGAAAATTGTTGCGAAATCTCCGGACGGTAAACTTCCTGAGATTGTGGAACGTCCGGATCATCCATGGTTTGTCGGTGTTCAATTCCATCCGGAACTAAAATCCAAACCGTTTGATCCGCATCCGCTGTTTGTGTCGTTTGTACGGGCATCTGTTGATAAAAGCCGGTTGATTTAATTATAAAAAAGATTGATTTTTATCCTAAAGCAGTATACACACATCCCGTTATACTGCTTTTTCATTGAGGATTATTAACGTGTTAAAGAAACTTGTTGATGTTGTTTGTATTTTAATGGCTGTTCTGAGTTTTTCCAAAACTGCGGAAGCTAAAATCTGCCGATATGAAATTGAAGATTTTTGGGATAAAATAGAAAATAATTTATCCCAAACATGGAATGCTGACACATATGATTTATATGTTCCGGTTTGGACATGGCACAACCGTCTTTTTTATGACAAAGATAAAATTGAAAAATATAACGAAGAGCCTTGGGGGCTTGGCTTAGGCGTTTCCCGTTATGACGATGATGGGGATTGGCACGGTTTATATGCCATGGCTTTTAAGGATTCCAACTTTTATTGGGAAACAATTTTGGGTTATGCCTACTTAAAAAACTGGGAACTGGACAACAGCGGAGATTGGAAAGGGGGGGTAGGCTTTACGGCAAGCATAACCCAAAGACATGAATATTCTTATATTCCTATACCGCTTCCTTTACCGATTGCCGGATTAAGTTATAAAGGGATAGCTGTACAGGCAGCTTATGTTCCGGGCGTGAAAAATGACGGAAATGTTCTTTTTACTTGGTTGAGATTTGAATTAAATTAACCATTTTGGACAAAATGTTAAAAATTTCCACAAAGACTTGACAAAGTCTGCTTTTAGGTATAATAAAAACAAAAAACAATTTTATCACCAAACGAAGGAGACACCATGGCTGAAATTAAAAATTTTTATCCGCAAAAGAGAATTAAGCTTGCCGGATTTGAAATAGGCAATGATTTACCGCTGTCTTTGCTTTGCGGACCTTGTCAGATTGAAAGTCGCCAGCACGCCATAGATATTTGTGGAGCCATGAGGGAAACAACTTCTAAGCTCGGTATGAACTACATTTTTAAAGCATCTTTTGATAAGGCCAATCGCACTTCGATTCATGGTGCCCGCGGTGTCGGTATGGAAGAGGGAATGCGGACTTTTGAAGAGATTAAAAAACTTTATAACAATATTCCAATTGTAACCGATGTTCATGAAACCCGGCAGTGTGCCGAGGTTGCTAAATATGTTGATATGTTGCAGATTCCGGCATTTTTATGCCGTCAGACCGATTTGGTCGTTGCGGCCGCCCGAACCGGAAAAATCGTCAATGTTAAAAAAGGACAGTTCCTCGCACCTTGGGATGTCAACAACATCGTCAAAAAAGTAACTGACAGCGGAAATGAAAATGTTTGCATTACTGAACGTGGCACCAGTTTTGGTTATAATACCTTGGTGGTTGATATGCGTTCTTTCCCGCAAATGATTCAAAATACCGGTTGTCCGGTTATCTTTGATGCCACACACTCTGTGCAACAGCCGGGTGGAAATGGAGCTTCAACCGGAGGTCAACGTGAGTTTGCTCCTGTTCTGGCTCGTGCCGCTGTCGCTGTCGGGGTTGCTGCCGTATTTATGGAAACACATGAAGATCCTGATAATGCTTTGTCTGACGGACCGAATACAATTGCTTTGCGTGATATGGAAGCTGTTTTATCTAATTTAATGGAATATGACAAAATAACCAAAGCTCACCAACTTGTTCTTTCGACAACAAAGGAAGCAATTTAATTTAGTCTTTCATAAAAAAAGAGCGGGGATTTTATCTCAGCTCTTTTTTTTATCCTGAAAATCATGTGTTTAATATCTGTTCATTCGATGCAATTCCCTGCGGCAATACTCTCCAAACAAAATTAAGGATGCTCCGCAAATCAATGATACTAATATGTTATAGTATAAAAACTGCGAATAATTCACCGTTAATTTGAACATAATAATGTATTGAATAGTTGCTGTGGCAGCAACAAGTAGCCATGAAAATAAAAAATTTTCAAAAACTGAATTTGGGTTAATGCCTCCAAAGAGTATACACATGAAAACACCACACAGAGGAATACCATAAGCACTACAGCCGACAGCAAACATTAAATCGGCAACATTAGAACTCGTTGAGCCGATAGCATACATAACTATGGCACAAACCGTGCTGATGAAAAAGAAAAGAATAATTTTTTTCAAACTCATAACAATAATATTTTAAGATAGTAATTACTTATTTGTCACGTTTATAAAACATCAACAAAAAAATATCAATATTTTTTTTCGTTGACACATAATACCTAAGGCATAAAATAAAGCCGTTTCGAGAGGTTAGGATGAAATTTGAAGATGAAGGATATATCATTAATTTAAGAAAGCATGGTGAGCGTTCGCTCATCCTTACTTTACTGACCAAAAACAACGGCAAAATAACCGGATATGTCAAAAATTGTCTCTCAAAAAAGAACTTAGGAACATATCAACTTGGCAATCTGGTAAATGTAGATGCTTATGCCAGAGTTGATGATAATATGTTGAGCTTTAAAATTGAATTACTCTCTCCTTGCTCGGTTAATTTTATGGGAGAAGCATTCAAACTGGAAGTTTTGTCTTCTTTATGCGGATTATGCAATGCCTGTATGCCGGAACAGGAAAATCTGGAAAAATTTTATTGTCATATTGATAATTTTTTTAATCTTATAAATGAAGATAATTGGGTAACGTATTATTCTTTCTTTGAATTTTATCTTTTAGAATATCTCGGGGTGGGACTGGATTTGAGCGAATGCTCGGCAACCGGAACGACTGAAAACTTGAAGTTTGTTTCTCCTAAGACCGGAAAAGCCGTTTGTGAGAAGGTTGGTCTTCCGTATCGGGACAGATTGTTTGCTTTTCCGCAATATATTGTAGATGAAAACTATCATCCCAATCCTTCGGAAATAGTTGATTCATTAAGCATGACCGGATTTTTCCTCAATAAAAACTTTTTTCAAACTCATAACTTGAAATTCCCTGAAAACCGTGCTAATTTGGGCTCGAATTTGAAAGAATATTTCAATAAAAAGAAACAATTATAAGACGAACAGAGTAAAAAAATGGCCGAAGTAGAAGAAAAAATCAAAGATGTGCATTTAGCCGAGGAATTAAGCAGCCGCTACCTGTCTTATGCAATGTCCACCATTGTTTCCCGTTCCTTGCCGGATGTCCGTGACGGATTAAAACCGGTACACCGCCGTTTGCTTTACGCTATGCGTCAGTTACACCTTGATCCAAAATCAGGATTCAAAAAATGTGCTCGTGTGGTCGGTGATGTTATCGGTAAATACCACCCGCACGGAGACAGTGCTGTTTATGGAGCAATGTGTCGTTTGGCTCAGGATTTCTCGGTTCGTTATCCTTTGGTCGATGGGCAGGGAAACTTCGGTAATATTGACGGCGACAATCCGGCTGCTATGCGTTATACAGAGGCTCGTTTAACGGAATTTGCCATTGCTTTGATGGAAGGCTTAAATGAAGATGCCGTTGATTTCAGGGAAACTTACGACGGAGAGGAAGAAGAACCGGTCGTTATGCCGGGAATGGTGCCAAACTTGTTGTGTAACGGGTCTTCTGGTATTGCTGTTGGTATGGCA
>CAZFRT010000115.1:0-4739 GCA_964521455.1 uncultured Azospirillum sp. | reverse complement strand
TTAATTTTAAACATATTAAAACCGCAACAAAGAGATTCCTCCCTTTATTGAGTCTCGGCATACTAGATTCAGAACACTGTTAAGTCAACACCATTTTATAAAAAAAATCATTTTTGAGTCTAAAATTTTTCTTTTCGACAACAAAGACGAGTCTTTCCAAAGCTTTACGAGACTCACAAAACAACTTTTCTTTGTTTTAATCATGCAATATTATTTGAGTCCATTTCAGTCTAAAAATTTTCAATCTTTTACTGACTTGAAATGGCACAACAATTGCATAAAAATCAAAAAATCCTTGCAAGAACTTAAATAAAATAATATTTTCGTAGTCATACTCTTTTATATAAAATAAAAAACAAGGATTTATTATGACATCAGAAAATCAAGACATTTTATCCGCCAAAAGAACTATTGATAAAGAAATCGAAACTCTTCGTATTATGGAAGATGAACTGGAAAACAACGATAACCTTTCCAAAGCCCTTGACTTGATGCAAAACACCAAAGGCCGCGTTATTGTTACCGGCATGGGAAAATCCGGGCATATAGGTCATAAAATCGCCGCAACCCTAGCTTCCACAGGTACTCCGTCTTTCTTTGTGCATCCGGGCGAAGCCAGTCATGGCGACTTAGGTATGCTGACAAATGACGATGTTGTTTTAGCCATCTCAAACGGAGGAGAATCAAAAGAGCTTTCCGACATCATCGTCTACTGCAAAAGATACGGTATCCCGCTAATTTCCATGACCAAAAATCCGGATAGTTCTCTGGGACGTGCAGGCAATGTCCTCTTAAAACTCCCTGACCATGGCGAAGCTTGCCCGTTGGGGTTGGCTCCAACATCATCCACAACGGCAACACTTGTCCTTGGCGATATTTTGGCTGTCTGTTTGCTGGAACGTAAAGGCTTCTCAAAGTTGGATTATAAACAAAGACACCCGGGCGGAAAGCTTGGTGCCATTCTGCAAAAAGTATCCGACTTAATGCACACCGGAAAAGAAATGCCTCTTATCAGTAAAGACGCATCCATGAAAGAAGCCCTTCTTGAGATGACGGCAAAAATGCTCGGCAGCGTAGGTATTGTTGATACAGACGGAAAACTTATCGGAATGATTACTGACGGAGATCTCCGCCGTTGCATGAGCGATAACATTCTAAACAAAAATGTGTCCGAAATCATGACCAAAAATCCCAAAACAACAACACCGGATATTTTGGCTGCGGAACTTTTAAAGATTTTGAACGAAAACAAAATTACCCAAATGTTCGTCATTGACAATGGCATACCTGTCGGCATTATCCATATGCATGACTGCTTTAACGCCGGAGTAGCTTAGCTTTGTTTGATAAAGATAAACTTGAGTCATTTTTTAATGCGGACAACATCCGAAAAAAATCGGAAACAAAAATAAACAAACGTACAAAAAATATCCGTAGGGCTAAATTGTTGTTACCAAGCATTGCGGCAGCTCTTATCGGGTTGCTGATTGCTTTTCCGAGTCTCCAACAAAATAACAGAGACTTTTCTATTGATATTACCCGCCCCAAAAAGGGCGAACTGGAAAAGCTTCATATAGAGAACACTGTTTTCTATATCACGGATAAAGACAATAAAGTAAATAACTTTACCGCTCAAAATATTGACGAAACGGAACCCGGTTCTAAATTGATACAGCTAACCAATCCGGAGGGAACTCTTCCCGGTTCAAAAGATTCATGGTTGAACATCAAAGCTCCGGTCGGATTTTTTGATCAAAACACCAATGTTCTTCGGCTTGAACAAGACGTGGAACTTTTTTACAGCGACGGGATGGACGCTCAAACGAAAATCATGATCTATGATTTTAATAAAAAGGAAGGTTTCGGGAACAAACCGGTACAAGCTCAAGGCATTTTTGGAAACCTGAAATCGGAAGGTTTCAAATTTTATACAGAAAACAATCTTCTTGTTTTTACAGGAAAAACCTATATTAATATCCGAGAAGAAAGCTTAAAAGGAAACAACTAATGAAAAAATTACTGTGCATTTTATCTGCCTGCCTGTACACTGTTTCTTACAGCTACGCCGAAGACATTCACCTTGTGGCTGACGACAAGGTTGAATGGTATCAAAACGAACAAAAAATGGTTGCTATCGGCAACGCCGTTGCTTCCCAAAAAGACATGAACATCCGAGCCGACAAAATGACAGGATATTATTCTAAATATCGTGTTAACGGACAAGATAAAACCGGCATCAGCACCGTTCATGCGGAAGGCAACGTTAAAATGCACTCGCCTAAAGCCGATGGCTTCGGAGACACTTTAGATTATAACGTCGCTGACGAAACAATGATTCTGAAAGGACGTCCGGCAAAAATAAAAACCGATAAAGAAACTATCACCGCAACCGAAAGCATTACTTATTATCCCAACAAACAGCAAGCTGTCGCCTTAGGAGATGTTATCGCCAACAAAGAGGCTAATAAAATTTATTCCCATAAAATGGTAAGTTATTTCAGCAAAAACCCGCAAGGAAATATGGAAATGGATCGGGTTGAAATTTTTGACAACGTTAAAATCGTTTCCAAAGATGCTGTCGTTACCGCCGAAAAGGGGCTTTACCTGCCTAAAGAAAGCATGGTTAAACTATTTAACAATGTTGTTATTGAACAAAACGGAAATATTTTAAAAGGAGACATGGCTGAGACCAACTTAAATACCGGCGTTTCCAAACTGCTGACGAAGAAATCATCCGGCAAACGAGTAACCGGTGTTTTCAAAGAAAAATCCCAAAGCAATAAAGAGAAAAAACAATGAGAAAAAATTACAATTCAGAATCAACTCTTGAAGTTTTCAATATCGGAAAGAAATACAAAAATCGACCGGTTCTCCGTAATGTATCCTTAAACGTCAAGCGTGGCGAAGCTGTCGGCCTTCTCGGCCCGAACGGAGCCGGAAAAACCACTTGTTTTTACTGCGTTACCGGATTAATTACACCTGATTATGGAGACGTTCACATTGACGGACAAGATATTACCGACTTACCTATGTATCGCAGAGCTCGAATGGGTATCGGCTATCTTCCGCAGGAAGCTTCAATTTTCCGCAGCTTAAGCGTGGAAGACAACATAAAAGCGATTCTGGAAATTGTGATTGATAATGAAAGCGAAAGAGAAAATATGTTGGAAGAATTACTCTCAGAATTTTCCATCGCTCACTTGCGTAAATCTCCGGCTATTGCCTTATCAGGCGGTGAACGTCGACGTCTCGAAATTGCCCGTGCACTGGCCAGCCAACCAAACTTTATTCTCTTGGATGAACCTTTAGCCGGTATTGACCCGATTGCCGTCGGAGAAATCCGCAATCTGGTGTCTCAATTAAAACACCGCGGATTAGGTGTACTGATTACCGACCATAACGTCCGTGAAACTTTGGATATTACCGACAGAGCATACATCCTGCACGGAGGAACTGTTCTAATGGAAGGAACTCCGGAAGAAATCGTGGCTAACAAGGAAGTCAGAAAGGTATATCTGGGCGATAACTTCTCCATGTAGCTTTCCCGAAAAACACAGGAAACCGTAATGGCCATAACCCCTAAAATCGAAATACGCCAGTCCCAATCATTATTAATGACACCGAGCTTGCGTCAGGCCATTAACATCCTCCAGATGTCCAATCTTGAATTAAACGAACTTGTCGAAAAAGAATTGGAAAACAATCCGTTACTTGAAAAAGAAGATGACCGGATTGAAAATTTTGAACCACAACAAAAAACAATCGACACTTACGAAGATTCCCCTGTTCCAACAACGGAAGACGAAAGTCCGGACGTCGACTACGACAATCAGTTTGACGACGACTTTGCCAGCGACCGCGAAGGCTATGAAAACGGCAACGATTATAGTTGGCAAGACTATTCTAAATCCAAAGGTACCGCCGGAGAAGATTTTGACTACCTTGAAAAAAAACTCAGCGGTTCTAAATCATTATACCGTTTTTTGGAAGAACAAATCTCAGTATTGTTTTCCGACAGAAAAGAAAAAATCATCGCTATGCATCTCACGGAATTCTTGGATGAAAGCGGCTATTTCCGCGGAAATATCAAAACCATTGCCCAAAAACTTAACTCTAAAGAAGAGCTTATTTCAAATATCCTTTCCAAACTTCAAACTTTGGAACCTTCCGGAATATTCGCAACCTCTCTTTCCCAATGCTTGTCCATTCAGCTTAAAGATTTAAACCGCTATGACCCGATGATAGAAAAACTGCTGCAAAATTTGGAACTTTTGGCAGCAAGAAAGTTCAAAGAATTAAAAAAAATCTGCGGAACAAACGACGAAGACTTAGCGTCTATGATAAATGACATAAAAGCTCTCAATCCCAAACCTGCCGCCAACTTTATTCACGATCTTACTGGTTATGTCATTCCCGATGTTTTCGTTCGCACCAATAAATACGGAGAATATATTGTTGAATTGAATAATATGTCCCTCCCCCGTGTTTTGATAAACAGGGAATATTATAGCGAGATAAAAAACATCATTTCCAAAGACAAACAAGCAAAACGCTACCTGAAAGAACAACTCGGCAGTGCCGGATTTCTCGTCAAAGCCATGCACCAAAGAGCGGTTACCATGCTTCGGGTCAGTGAAGAAATAATCAAAGCACAAAGAGACTTTTTCGAGCATGGCATTGAGCACCTGAAACCAATGGCTCTTAAAGATATTGCCGAAGCGGTTGAAATGCACGAAAGC
>CAZFRT010000114.1:0-4839 GCA_964521455.1 uncultured Azospirillum sp. | reverse complement strand
GTAGCAGGGTCACGAGAGAAGCAAACACCTGTTGCACAATCATCACCGGCATTACCAAACACCATGGTTTGAACGTTAACAGCTGTACCCCAGTCACCCGGAATATTGTTCAATTTACGATAAGTGATAGCACGAGCAGCCATCCAAGAACCGAATACGGCACCGATACCGGCCCACAATTGCTCCCAAGGATCTTGAGGAACAACTTTGCCGAGTTTTTTACCGATTTCTTTATATTCGTTAACCAATTCTTTGAGGTCTTCAGCAGTCAAATCAGTATCAGATTTGTAGCCTTTAGCCTTTTTCATGGCTTCCAAAGCACCTTCGTATTCTTCGATGTCGGCACCGAGAACAACGTCAGAGAACATCTGGAGAAAACGACGATAAGAGTCGTAAGCAAAACGTTCAGAACCGGAAGCTTTAGCCAAAGCTTTAACTGTTTCGTCATTCAAACCGAGGTTCAAAACGGTATCCATCATACCAGGCATGGAAACGCGGGCACCGGAACGAACTGAGAAAAGCAACGGGTTGTTGGCATCGGCAAACTTTTTACCCATAATACCTTCAACATGAGCAACAGCGGCCTTAACCTGATCTTTCAAATCGGCAGGATAAGTCTTGTTGTTATTGTAATAATATGTACAAACTTCAGTTGTAACCGTAAATCCCGGAGGAACAGGCAAACCGACCACATTCATTTCTGCGAGGTTAGCACCTTTACCGCCGAGCAAATTACGCATGCTGGCATCGCCTTCGGCTTTGCCGTTACCAAATGTATAAACCCATTTACTCATGGTTAATTCAGCTCCTTAAGCTAATAGTGTTAAAAAACAAGTTACCGCACAGATTCCCGGCGGCAACCACTCAAACTGGTTGCGAATCTATAACACTTGAAAAGATTCTTCAAGCAAAAAATTTCTAAGTCCTTAATATACTCACAAAAAAAACGCCCGCTTAACAACGGACGTTCAAAAAAATAATCAACGAAAGAGCTTCAAACGTAATTTTTCCCACAAAGGAGACTTCAATAGAGAACAATCATTATTTTCCCTGAAAGAAACACTGTCTTTATCCGATTTATAATTATAGACTTTTGCCGGCTCCACAGCAACCGTGTTTCCGACAAATTTTTCTTTGCGGAGAGTTGAATCAGAAACCCACGTAAAACACAAACGGCTGTCCTCAATTGTAGAATTGTCAATATGCACCCGATCAAACAAAAGGCTGTTTTTCACGTTGCTTCCCGTCGCACTACAGCTTCCCTCCGCCTCCACATTCTGCAATCGGGAATTTTCGGCTTTCATATTCTGCAAAAACAAACAATTGTCTACTATTGAATTTGTAACAACAGAGTCACTGATTTCACTTTCATTGACAATCAAAGAATTTCCATAAACTTTAGAAGACAAAACAACGCTGTTAAAATCGACCCAAGCCGGACTTTCGTGTTGAAGATAAGTCTTAACATCAACCCGCCCGCCGACTGTTCCGGATTTTATCTCCCGTCCGGAAGCATCTCTAAAATCTTTAACGGCAATCAGACGATAGATGGCTTTTCCTTCTCTGTCCCTCATTTCCTGAGCACAAACATAGCGAACATTTTCCGGAGGGATATTTTTCCCTCTAATCGGCACAAAAATCCCCGGGACATCGGCATTCAGCACTTTTTCGCTGTTTTTGCCGGCATCCACTTGCACCAGTTTTTCCCGATTAGCGGAAACATACGACATAACCTGACTCAATGATGGCATAATTTTGTCTCCCGAACACGTTGTTATATAATCAAAGCTCTGATTTTTTATTTGCACACTCGACAGAATCAATCAAAGCCTGCTTTCGGCATTTTTACTTTTTCAAAAATTGCATTGTCTAAAATAGCGGATTTGGCTGATTTAACGACATTAGTATACACAAAAAATCGAAAAATTCAACACCTTTTTGATGTTTTTTGTCTATAGTCTTGTGAAATCCGCAGAATAAAAGGCTTGCCGAAAATCAAAAAAATTACCATAGATTCCGCCTTTTTTTATTGTTTGTTAACCTAAATTGTGCTATTATCATAATTGACAAAAGTATCATTATATAAAATCTATTATAGTTTATTATTCAAAATTGAGTTTTCGTATATCGAGGAATTAAAAGGTTTTCCTGATTGAGTTACGTCAATTCTTTTGAATATCATCATATATCTCTGTGGTATCCCCACACTAACTTCATTCATAAACGAAAAAAATAATAAAAGCATATGAAAAATTTAGTAAACTTCGCAACTCTTGTTGCAATGATGATCATCTCCCTCGTGTTCACTTCTTGCTCAGACTATGACGGTCCCGAAACGAAAATTTCGAACACCGAGACCATAACATATCGTATAATCAACGTTCACCCTGAAGAGGATGGTATGTTGCACTACGATCTCGAGAACAAGTCCACAAAGGAGACCACCCCCCACGCCGTAGATATGTACCCCAGCCTCTCGCTGCAGGACATCGACACAATCCGCGGCTTCCAGAAGGGCGGAATTGAATTGAACTCATCCAAGAAATTAGGTTACATCAACGCAGACGAAGTTTACAGCTTCGACCTCGCCAAGACAAGAATCAATGCATCTGCAAGCATTCTGTTGTCTCACACTGTGAACCATCACAATGAAGACTACCAGATTTCAGCTCGCGACGCTCAGATCAACCTGATTTCAGTGGACACCCTCTCAGTTTCTGCAGACTCTCTGACTTGGAAATACCGTGCAAACGCCACTCTTACCGTGGAAGATGTTAAGGTTGCCGAGACTTCAGTAGAATTCGTAGAAATCGTTGATCCCCAGGGTGAACCCACTCCGGACCCCACTCCCGATCCTGAACCTCAGCCCGAAGACAAAGTTTCTTATATTCTTGATAACATCCGCCCCATGGCAGATGGTTTCTTGTACTACGACTTTGCTGAAAACCACACGGTTGACACAGAGAAGAACAGCAAGAAAACTTTCAAGTTCAATATGGAACCTTCTTTGAAAGGCAAAGCCGCCGGTACAAAAACCGTGAAGGCTCTTGGTGCAAAGGTTAATGGTGCTGCAACTCAGGCTTATACCGGAGCCAAGACTTACACATGGTCTTGCGAAGGTGTTGAGAACATCTCTTTCGACGCTTCTGTAATCATCTCTAAAGTTGTTAAACACGACAAAGAGTATACAGTATCCGCCAAAGGTGCCTCACTCAAGCTTGTCAGCCTCACCCAGACCAGTGGCAACGAAAAGACCCGCACCTACACAGCAACATGCGAAATGTATGTTGACGGTGTTAAAGTCGCTTCTGCAACCACAACCCGCACCCAGAATCTGGAAGAGGTAACCCCGACCCCCGATCCCGAACCCGAGTATGAAACAACCTATACATTCATTTGCATGAGCCGTATCCTCAGTGCTGACGAGAAATCGTTCCACACCGGTTACATTTTCAAGGCTGAAGGCAAAAAGAACGGTATACAAGTTGTTATCCCCACTCTGAATGTTGACTATTTCGCTCCTAAAGCCGAGATTAAGAATGACCTCTCAAAGGTTAACTCAGCTGTCTGGAACGGAACATACTTCATTCCTTGCGAGGTACTCGTTGATAACTCTGCTAAGATGTTTGCTTATGACGGACAAAACACCACCGGTGACAAATACATCCTCATGAGCTTCAACGAAGCCGTTATCAAGGGCATCAAGAACTATTCGTCTGACATTAATATTTCGGCAACCCCGATTATTAACGGTGCAGAGGCTAAAGTTGAGAACGGTGTGATGAACATCTACCTCAACGGCAAGCTCTTCCACACCTACCGTCTCGGCGAATAAGGTACAATTCAAGATCATCATAGGGGGAGCACACAGTGCCCTCTATGATGATTTCAAAAAAATAAAAGACTGTAATTTAATTTTAACCCATTTAATTCAAAAAAATAATGAAAACTCTCAATATTTTCGCAACCAATATTTTCGCAACTCTCGTGATCGTTCTTCTCAGTGTAGTAACCGTATCCGCTCAGGATGCTCCCAAAGCTATCGCTCTCGACAGCATACCGGAAGGCTTCGTGCTCACTCCGGAGGGATATCTGAACTTCCGTGACAAGTCCCACCCGGGCTTCCACAAAGGCCAGATTAAAGACGGTAAGTACATGGAGAACAAGCAGTATAACTTCACCGGGCTCTATATGAGTGTGAAAGGTGGTTACTCACCCGAACACGGAGCCCTCGGTGGAATCACTGCCGGTTACGAATACAACTACGGACGTGTTGAACTTGAGGGAAGCTTTGAACAGCTCACCTTTGACGATATTAAAATCTCCGCACCCGGAGCCGCTGTGAACGCCATCTTCGACCTGAACAAATCTCGTCGTGTAAACGTTTATGCAGGTCCTCGCGTTGGTTATATCGGCTTCAAGAGTGAAAAAAGTGTAGAAGGTTATGACAGACCTTTCACTGTTCGTTCAAACAGCTTCAAGTTTGGTGCTCTTGCCGGTGTTGATGTACGAGTATCTGACGGCGTCGCTGTTGGTGTTCGTGCTACTTACGACAACTTCCAGGTTGTCAAGTTCGGTGAAACCGTTCGCCAGAACAAAATCAATGCCGAAGTAACACTAACATTCCGTATTGGCAGAAAATAAAAGCAAAGAGAACTGCTTCAGGTGTTCTCAGAGTATTATTAACAATTCAAAAACGGCTCCGCAAGGGGCCGTTTTCCTTTTTAAGCATCCGCTCACTTTCATCATTCCCCCTCTTTTTTCTCCTCTGCTTTTCTATTAACGTGATGTTAAACTATTCGTATTACAACAAAAATAATAAAAATAAGAATTAACACT
>CAZFRT010000113.1:0-4843 GCA_964521455.1 uncultured Azospirillum sp. | reverse complement strand
GAGTGATATAACAAGATTCAAAAGAGACAGGGCAGGAAGGGACATAGACGTACGTCAGGACACTTTAAACTTGAACAATCTGTATTAGATGACCATTATACGAAGTTTTCTACTCGTCGCCAATACGCAACGCCTCAATAAATGCCGATTGTGGAACTTCGACCTTGCCGAATTGCCGCATCCGAAGTTTACCTTTTTTCTGCTTATCCAAAAGCTTACGTTTACGGGTTACATCTCCCCCATAACATTTTGCCGTTACATCTTTACGCATAGCTGAAATGGTTTCGCGGGCAACAACCCTGCCCCCGATAGCTGCTTGAATCGGAATTTTAAACAGATGTCTCGGGATTAAATCTTTCAACCGTTCACAAATCTGCCGCCCTCTGGATTCCGCCTCCATCCGGTGGCAGAGAAAAGCCAACGCGTCCACTGGTTCTTCATTAATCAGGATCTGAACTTTCACCAAATCAGACGCCGCATAACCGATAATCTCATAGTCAAAACTTGCATAACCGCTAGTGATAGACTTTAGACGATCATAAAAATCAAACACGATTTCGTTCAACGGAATTTTATAAACCACCATTGCCCGATTACCGACATAAGTCAAATCTTCCTGCTCGCCGCGGCGTTCGTTACAAAGCTTTAAAACCGCACCCAAATAAGTGTCCGGAACTAAAATGGTGGCTTTAACCATTGGTTCTTCAATAGAAGAGATTGTCGTAACATCCGGCATATCGGCCGGATTGTGCAAGGTTAGCTGCGTCCCGTTGGTCAAGTTGATTTTGTAAGCCACGGACGGAGCAGTTGTAATAATGTCCAAATCAAACTCACGCCCTAAACGCTCCTGAATAATTTCCATATGCAAAAGCCCGAGAAAACCGCAACGGAACCCCAATCCCAAAGCCGCGGAATTCTCATTCTGATAATCAATACTGGCATCATTCAATTTCAATTTTGCCAAAGCGTCTTTTAAGGCGTCGTACTGACTGCTGTCTACCGGAAAAATCGAACAAAACACCACCGGCACCGAAGGTTTAAACCCTTGCAACGGTTCATCACAAGGACGTTTGTTGTCAGTAATCGTATCACCGATACTACAGTCGCTCACGCTTTTGATACTAGCGGTAATAAAACCGACTTCACCCGGATACAGAGCGTCAACATCCTGCATTTTCGGCGTAAAGATACCGACTTTATCAACCAGATACGTCGCATTGTTTGACATCATGCGGATTTGCGTTTTCTTCCGCAAAATACCGTCTTTAATTCGCACCAGAATAATCACCCCCAGATACGAGTCATACCAACTGTCAATCAACAAGGCTTTCAACGGAGCATTTTCATCACCTTTTGGAGCCGGCAAACGCTGAACGATTGCCTCAAGCAGATTCTCCACGCCCAAGCCGGTTTTGCCGGAGGTCTCCACCGCCTCGGAAGTATCCAACCCGATAACATCTTCAATCTGTTGTTTAACCCTTTCCGGTTCGGCGGAAGGTAAATCAATTTTATTCAAAACGGGAACGATTTCGTGATTATTGTCAATTGCCAAATAAACATTGGCCAGTGTCTGGGCTTCCACCCCCTGCGTCGCGTCAACCACCAAAACGGAACCTTCACAAGAAGCCAGCGAACGAGACACCTCATAAGAAAAGTCCACATGCCCCGGCGTATCCATCAGATTTAGCTGATACGTCTGTCCGTCCTTAGCTTTATAGTTCAGTCGCACGGTTTGAGCCTTAATTGTAATACCGCGTTCTTTTTCAATATCCATCGTATCCAGAACCTGTTCCGTCATTTCCCGATGTTCCAAACCTCCGCAAAACTCAATGATTCTGTCTGCCAGAGTCGACTTTCCGTGGTCAATATGAGCAATAATGGCAAAGTTTCTGATTTTATCTAAATTCGCGGTCATTTTATCCTTACCCGTTGAAAAAAATACATTTGACCTATAGATAAAGGAAAAAATAAGATTCGGCAATATATATTTATTCACCCGATTTTATCGGATTAGACTTGTACTAATAAACAAAATATGTATATACTGAATATTAGGAATACACTACGGGAGAGACACCATGAAAAAAATGATCGATATCGACTTTGGATCTTCCAGATACGACGAACTGGTCGAACTGCGGTATAAAATCCTTTTGGAACCGCTCGGATTAAAGTTTTTGGATATGCACCGCACCCGTGAGGCAAACTACCTGCACATCGGCTGTATAGAAAGCTTGGACGACCGTTTGGTTGGCGGGCTGATTCTTGCACCGGTCAATGACGAGGAAATCCGCATGATGCAAGTTGCCGTAGACACAAAATACCAAGGCGAAGGCGTCGGCCGTGATTTGGTTCACTATGCCGAAAAAAGAGCCAAGGAAGCAGGTTTCAGCCGCCTTGTCATGCATGCCATGCTCTCCGTGGTAAATTTTTACGAACGCCTCGGCTATCGTCAGGAAGGCGAAATTTTTGAAGACAAAGGCATAACCTTTGCCCGTATGGTTAAAGATTTATAAAATTTTCTTTCTCCCAAGAAGCTAAATCCGGTATTTCTGCAAATATCGGATTTATTTTCAGATAAAAAACTTGATTTTTTGTCCAAAATATGTTTATATGAGGAAATTCATACTCCTAGGGAGATTGCCAATGAGCGATAAACAACGCAAGCCAACCCCAAAACAAGTTTTTAATCTGGTTAAATCGCTCTGTCTGAAAAGCAAACTGCCCGAAGCCAGAAAGCTAATTCTTCAAGCCGCAGGTATTACCGGAGAAACCCAAGAAACGTTATCTCAACAAAAACTCCCCGATTATATCCGAACCGACAAACAACATCCGCTTGTTTCGGATATGCTTTGTATTGAAGACGCCTTCAGCGATTTAAATGATACTTTTTCAGAGGAAACTAAACAAGAAAACGCCTACGAAACATCCCAAAAACTCAAACAGGTTTTACCGTTGTTCAACAATGAGGAACAAGCTCTGACCCATTACTGGATAAAAAACTGTATAGAGGCTTATAATCCTGAAAACCACGCTCTTCAGGCCGAACATCTGAAAAAAATAATCGAACTCATTCCTCGCCGCAAAAATGACTCTCTTCTTTACAGTGCAGCTCTTAATTTACAACATTTAAGAATTCCCGCCGAAACCAGATATGAAGCCATCGATCTGGCTTATCGCAAAACCTCAAAAGATTCCGTATATGACAAAACTTATCACTCCATGCTGAACGGTTTGGGAGACAAATATTATTGGGAAATAGCCGAGAAACTGCAATCCCCACAAGTCAGCTATGAAGAAAAAAACCAATACGGCAACCGGGCTTTTGAGCTGATTAATGATTTTAAAATCTCAGAATTACAAAAATGCTCTTATAAAATTAAATTACTGGATACGATGGAAAAAATTCAGCTTAAGGAACGAGATTTTCCACGAGCCAATGAAACTTCCCGACGCAAACAATCCTTCATTTACCTTTCCGCCCGTATTCGTAAAAGGACACTGGGCATATACAGAGCTTTTGACCCTTATCGATAACATGAAACTCCCCCGGCTTGTGCCGATGGAGCTTCACCTGCAATTTCTGTATCAGATACCAGCTGAGCAAACTACATAAAACTCGGATAGCGTGCGTAAATAATAAGAAATAAAGAAAAATGTGAAGGAGTGTACAAATTAGTACATGACTGAACATTTTATCTGAAATTTCTGTATTAGTTACCAGCTAGACGAGTTTTATATTTCCGGCAGCCTGACGCCCCCTATCATCATAAATCTCATAGTTTAGCGGCTGTCCTTCACGAATATTACGGATACCGGCTTTCTCCAGAGCGGTAATATGAATAAACACATCCTTCTCTCCATTTTCCGGACAAATAAAACCATAACCTTTTTTGGCATTAAACCATTTAAGCGTACCTTTTGACATTTCAGTTCCTCATTAGTTATTAAAGTATCGACGGCAAACAGCCATCCTAATGAATCATATAAGAGCTAATCCAATTATTTAAAGGTTATAGAAATACAAAAAATTATATTTATAAAAACATATATGAATATAAAAAAACTTTATCACTGTCCGATAGTCTCGCTAAAAAAAATCCCCTCTTAAACAAGAGGAGATTTTTTAGTTTATCTTTCCAGTTTTTTATAACGAATACGATGCGGATTACAAGCATCCTCTCCCAGACGTTTTTTCTTATCCTTTTCATATTCTTCAAAGTTACCTTCAAACCATTCAACATGCCCTTCATCTTCATAAGCCAGAATATGCGTTGCCAAACGGTCTAAAAACCAACGATCGTGAGATGTAACCAAAACACATCCCGGATAGTTCATAATTCCTTCTTCCAAAGAACGCAGTGTGTCCACATCCAAGTCATTGGTCGGCTCATCCAGAAGAATAACATTTGCTCCCTTACGAAGCATTTTAGCCAAGTGAACACGGTTTCTTTCACCACCGGAAAGCTGTCCGACTTTCTTCTGCTGGTCACTTCCTTTAAAGTTAAATTGTCCGACATAAGCTCTGGACGGCATTTCCTTTTTGCCCAACTCAATAATATCCAAACCATCGGAAATTTCTTCCCAAACATTTTTGTTCGGATCAAGCTCATCACGTCCTTGATCGACATAGCCCAAATCAACCGTTTCTCCCAGTCTGATTTCTCCAGAATCCGGTTTTTCCTGACCGGTAATCATTCTGAACAGAGTTGTTTTTCCGGCTCCGTTCGGTCCGATAATACCGACAATAGCTCCCTTCGGAATTTTGAAAGACAAATTATCAATCAGAACCTTATCTCCGTAAGCTTTGCTGATATTATTGGCCTCAATAACCAAATCTCCT
>CAZFRT010000112.1:0-4851 GCA_964521455.1 uncultured Azospirillum sp. | reverse complement strand
CCACACGTTCACTGGAGTGAAGGTGAACTTTGCAGAAATGGTTCATGAGATGCAAGCAACTTTATGAATAAAAGATAAAATTGCCATGGTATCCATGGTCGGCATTAAATTTATTTTTTCGAGATAAGGGCGGATGACTAAAATGCCGATAAAAGTAATAACGGTGATTTTTATGATTCCCTTTAAGCTTTCCACAACCTTTTTCATATTGATAAATTTGGGAAGGGCGGCAAAAATGTTTAATTTGTTCCAATCGGGAAGGAGTTTTTTGGGGGCGTAAACAAAACCGGTTTGGGCAATGCTGGCGGTTAATCCCAAAATCATAAAAATCAGAAACGGAATGCTGAGAATTTTTAACATTCCCATAACCGTTCGTCCGAAAAGCATTTGCAAGTGTTTGGGGTCTGTCGGGATGGTGTCCGGATTTTCAATAAATTTAAGTGAAAGAGTATAAAACCATTTGAACATAAGAGGTAAGAGCAGCCAGACGACAAACAACATACCCAATAACATCAGGAAGCTTTTGGCATCTTGAGAAATCGCCACATCACCTTCTTCTTTGGCTTTGCTGATTTTTCGTTCCGACGGTTCTTCCGTTTTGGAGGCGTCGTCATCATCTTCCGCAGCTATCATTCGGCACCTCTACTTAACAAACTGTTCCAATCCTTCTTCATAATACTTCATAAACCAGAGTATCATCATTGGCATGGTGATTAAAAATACGCCCAGTCCCAGATAAATTTGCAGGGGTAGGGATAAAAAGAAGATGTTTAATTGCGGCATTAGTCTGGAAACCAATCCCATGCCGACATAAAAAACAATCGTAAAAGCGATAAACGGTGAACCGATTTTAAATCCCATGACAAAGGATTTGTTCATTGTGTCGCTTAAAAAATTTGAGAAATCTCCGACCGGAAGAGGTGCTCCGACACTGAAAATTCGATAACTGTCGACAACGGCTTCCAGCATAAGGTGGTGTAAATCGGTAATGAAAATAACGACAATGGCCAGTAGGCTTAGGAATGTTTCAATTACAACGGATTGGTTCATACTGGTCGGGTCAAAAATTTGGGCGTTGGAGAAACCGATGGCTTGTCCGGCAAAGTTTCCGGCCAGATTGAGGGCTGAAAAGAGTATCTGCATCAGAACGCCGAAGAAAATTCCGATAGTTATTTCAAACAGGCAGATTTTTACAAAATCCAAGAAATATTCGGGTTGAGCAGGGAGGTAGTCGTTTAGAAATGGCACTAAAACAAAAGTCAGAGCCAAGGCTATGGACAGACGGTATCTCATGTTGACATAATTTGTCATAAAGCCCGGCATTATCATAACGGCCGAGCCTATTCTTAAGAACACAAGAACATAGCGATAAAGTTCAAGATTTAAAAGTTCAGTCATTTGTTATCCGCCGCTTACGATTTTATCAAACAATGTGTCCGAGAGCATTTTCATTTGTGACAGCATGAACGGAAAAAGCAAAATCAGCGTTACAAATACGGCTAAAATTTTAGGAACAAAAGCCAAAGTCATTTCCTGAATCTGGGTCAGTGCCTGAAAAATACCCACAATCAAACCAATAAACAAAGCAACCAACAAAATCGGGCTGACAATCTTGATTAAAGTAAAAATTGCGTCTCGTGATATGTCTAATACTTCAACTTCATTCATTTGTCAGTCTCGCTTACTCCAACGGGGTTTGTTTTTCAAAATAGCGGTGGTTTTCAATGCCGGTTAGAAATGCTCCGTCATATCCGCTGTTTATGAGTTTTTCAAAATTACGCCCCATTATTTTTTTCCATGCGTCATTCCAATATTCGGTAATTATACGGTCATTGCTGACAAAAGATATTCTTTTGAGCCATGCCGGTTTTCCGACTTTCCAGCCGAGCTTGTGCAGATATTGATTGTTTCTGATTTCGCTGACGTTAAACAGAGCGATAATTTGGCGACGAGTGCCGTTTTTTTTGTACTTCATCCGTTCAACATCTTCTTGTGTGAGAATTTCCTGATCATGAAACAACGGGTTGATAACGACAATATCATAGTTGGAATGACGGATGTCTTCAATAAATGTTTCTTTATTTTTATATTCTTTGTCGTTTATCAAAAATGAGATGTTTTGAGCATCTTGCACGTTATAAATGTTTTGGGCATTTTCATTAATAACGGGTTGTCCTACAATGTGTTTGAAGGCTTCATCTTTATTAATGAACGGATAAGTCAAACTGTCTGTTGCCACGGCGTTTTCAATTGCTTTGTCAAAAGCTTTTCCGTTTCGGCAATGGTCTATTGAAATAAGTTTGATTTTTTCATTGTGAATAATCGGGCTTATTTTTTGTGGTTGGCAAAATTGATTGTTTAAGACAATAGCGTTTATGTTTTGAGTATAGGCTTGGTCTCTGTATCCTGACGCAACATCAGCTTCCGAAGTCGGTTGTTTTATTTTGGTCAGAAAACTTGGGTCTTTAGCGTTTATCTCTTTTTCTCTTGCTTCGTTATAGCCTTCCAAGTGGTGTTCCCACAGACTTTTGCTCAGGAGTTCCTGTCCGTCATGAACAATAATCTGAAAATTTTTATTCTTATTTTTTGCATAGCGACTGAGTGAGATCAGGTTATCCCGCATCTTTTCGCGATAATTGACAATATGCCGAGGAGGAACTTCTATGGAAAGAATATCCTCTTCATAAGTATAAGGATTTTCTTGATTAAAACCGTATAACCCGGCATCCGCACTTGCCGGAGAAGCAAGTGCGGTTAAAATACCGGAGATTATCAGGTTTCTACGTAATGACATCGGCTTTTTGTTTTCCTGTGCGTTGAGAAATTTCAGCCGTATTCATGGCGATTTCCAAAATACCTTTCAGCATTTGCTGAGGGTCTTCCTGAAGAGCTTTTGTTTCATATTTCTCAAGGTAAACACGAAGGGTGGCTCCGCTTGATCCGGTTCCTGACAGACGATAAACGATACGGGAACCATCCTCAAAAGTAATAATCAGTCCGTTTTTGGTTGAAGAGTGATCAACAGGGTCATTGTAAACAAACGGAGCGGCTTTGGCAACTTTATATGTTCCAAAGCTTTGTCCGTTTAAGGACGGAAGTTTTTCTTCCAAGTCAGCCATCAGTTTATCGGCGACTTCGGTGGAAATGCCTTCAAAGTCGAAACGCATATAATAACTGCGACCGTACTTTTTCCAATGTTCAAGAGTGATTTCTTCGACAGATTTTCCGGTAACGGCAATGATGTTGAACCAGAATAGAACAGCCCAGATGCCGTCTTTTTCACGGATGTGGCTGGAGCCTGTTCCGAAACTTTCTTCACCGCAGAAAGTAATTCTGTTGGAATCCATCAGGTTTACAAAGTACTTCCAGCCGGTTGGAACTTCATAGTATCCGATGTTGTGGGCTTTGGCCACTCTGGAAACGGCGGAAGAAGTTGCGGCTGACTTGGCAACGCCGAAGATACCTTTTTTGTAAGCCGGAATAAGCTGATAGTTATCCGTTAAAATTGCCAAGCTGTCGCTCGGGGTAACAAAGAACTTTTTGCCCAGAATCATGTTGCGATCGCCGTCGCCGTCGTTAGCTGCTCCGAAATCAGGGGCTTTGTCTGAGAACATTAAATCAACCAATTCTTTGGCATAAATCAGGTTCGGATCCGGGTGTAAGCCACCAAAATCAGGCAGAGGACGGAAGTTGACGACAGAACCTTTCGGTGCTCCGAGAATCTCTTCAAAAATTCTTTGGGCATACGGACCTGTAACAGCGTTCATTGCGTCGAATCTCATTGTAAATCCGGAGCGGAAAAGTTTTTTGATGGCTTCAAAGTCAAAAATTTCTTGCATCATGTTTACATAATCAACAACCGGATCAATAATCTCAATAACCATATCGCCGAGTTTTTGAGTACCGATTTTAGACAGGTCAATGTCCGGAGCGTCAAAAATCTTATATTCTTTAATTTCTTTAGTGTTTTGATAAATTTTATCGGTTACGTTGCTTGGAGCTTGTCCTCCGCTTTCATTGGCATATTTAATGCCGAAATCGCCGTTTTCTCCGCCCGGATTATGTGAGGCAGAGAGGACAAAGCCACCGTCGGCTTTGTTTTTTAGGATAACACGGGAGCCGGCAGGGGTGGAAATGAAACCGTCTTTACCGACAATCAGTTTGGCAACGCCGTTAGCAGCAGCCATTTTAATGATTTTTTGAATAGCAATGTCATTATAGAAACGTCCGTCTCCGCCAACCAGATAAACTTTTCCGCTTAAGTTTCCGATTGTGTTGAAAATGCTTTGCATAAAGTTTTCGACATAATTAGGCTGCATAACGACTTTGGACTTTTTTCTTAAGCCGGCAGTACCCATTTTTTGGTCGGTGTACGGGGTTGTCGCGATTGTTTTTATCATCAGATTTCCTTTATCCTTAGTGAAATGTATTGATTAATAATTTGGAGTTTATCACTTTGTTTTCTAAACTCAAGGATAAAGGTAGTTATTAATAACCATTATTTTTTTAAGAGGGTTTGGCTGGCTTTATTAATCATTTCAGCAAAATAGGGATGGGTAAGATTTTGTTTGTCAGCCATTTCCAGAAGGTATTTTTTGCGTTTTTTCAGTGTTTCCGGTTTTTGTAGGGATGAGGCGTGTAATCCTAAAATTTTCAATGCTTGTTGCAAAGAATAGGTTGAATGTTTTTGGTCAAATTTTTGTTGGGTAGATATTTTTTGATTGATGAGCGAAATCGGTAGGAAACTTTTTTTGCCGTCGAAAAATCTGCGAATCTGATACAAGTATGCGATGCGGATTGTCAAACAAAAGCATAAAAGACCAAACAATAGTCGATAGGGTAGTGTTGTGG
>CAZFRT010000111.1:0-4993 GCA_964521455.1 uncultured Azospirillum sp. | reverse complement strand
AGTTCTTCCTCGTTTAGAACTTTCAGTAAAAGCATTCATTACTGATGATAACAAGACAATGGCAACCAGCCAAATAATAAGGTTTCTTCCCTGTTTCATTTCGTTTCCTAAAAATAATTTTTATACAACTTCCTATTATATAGGTTTTGACAACACTAAACTCAACCTTAATTTATAAGGTAGAGTCATTTTTTTATATTGAGGATGTTTTTCCTCAAATTCTTTCCATCTCTGCTTACTTATTTTTTCTTTAAGCTTCAGCTCCGGAACAATCCAAATCTTCCCTCGAAAAACAAAAATCTCACATCCGCCGAGAGTGCAACCAGAAAAATCAGATTGCATATTTTTGCAAATACGCAAAACTTCCTCCGCTTCCGGTGTATATATTTTTCGTCCTATTTGCTTAATCAGACGAGACATTACCTGAAAACGAATTTCTTCATGTTGTCCTTCCCAAATCTTTTCGGAAATACTAATCCCAGCATCATCCCAAAAACGAACATGATGATGAATAAAATTTTCCGTCTGATCTTCCACATATCCTCGAGTGCGGGAAAGAACCGATGCTGTTTCGGCCAAACGAGCAACGGAAAGAGAAAGTTCTTTTTCCAAAACAGGAAGAAATTTTCGGATTTTAACTCGTAAAAAATCCTCATTTTGATTGGAGGGATCTTCCACCCATTCGATTCCTTTTTGCATCAAATATGCACGAAGACTTTGAGGACTGTCTTCCAACTGTGGACGAATAATCGTTAATCCGTCACGATAACTAACCGGCAAAATTCCACTAAGACCAAATACTCCGCTTCCTCGTTGCAAACGAAGCAAAAATGTCTCTGCCTGATCTTGTTGATGATGCCCCATTGCCAAAGTATTTATACCATGCTCTTGGCAATATCTCCCAATCAAATCATACCGGGCTTGTCGGGCAGCTTCTTCAATTCCCGTCTTGGGCTTATTACCATTCCATACCAAAATATGATGTTCAATACCGGCCTGTTTCATCAAAGAAGCGACATATTCTGCCTCACGAGAAGATTCCTCCCGAAGCTGATGGTCAACCGTCAACGCCACAATTTTAACGCCAACCTTCCGAGCATATTCATCCAAACGGAAAATCAAAGCCAAAGAATCTGCACCGCCGGAAACTCCGGCGGCAATAACTTTATCTTGAAGAGAATATTTCTCAAAAAAACTTTTCATCTGAAAATTATTCAGCCTTACTTACACTTAAGTTTATCAGCCTCTGCCTTAGCTTTAACTTTCAGAGGCTCGGCGGCCTTCGGAAACTCTTTGGGTAAATTAACAAAAGCCACACATGCTTCGTCTTTTTTATTCAGTTCTCGCATTGACATTCCGAGTTTTAACAAACTGTCAGGCCCCTTCGGACCATTTTTATAATTTTCATACCCTTTGGCAAAAGCAACAGCTGCCTTAGTAAAATCTTTCTTTCCGTAATAAACTTCACCAAGCCAATATTGAGCATTTCCGGCCAACTTATCAGAAGAAAACTTAGTCAGGATTAAACTGAATTTTTCTTCCGCCAAATCATTATTATTGGCCTTCAAAGCATCCAACCCCTCCTGATAAATCAAACTGACATCCTGCCCCGGCAAAGGTTTCAAATCATCTCCCTTAATACTATCGCCAACAATTGATTTCGGAGCATTGTTGGCAACCGGAGCATTAAATTTTTCAGGTTGAGCGGAAGCTGTTCCAACACCTGCATCAAGAGGCTTTCCTTCAATCATTTTCAGCCGAACATCAATATCCCTATTAATCATGTCCAACCGTTCATCATATTTTTTGAGTTTAAATTCCAGCTGATCAACTTTACCGATAACTTCTCTGACCAGTTCATCCATCTGTCCCAAACGTACCTGAACATCCGAAGCCGAAGCGGAAGGCATAGTTCCGTCACTTTTGTCGCGATAAACTTGTCTTTGCAAAACAACAACATCTTCCTTTAAAGCCTCAAGCTGACGTTGCAATTCCGAAGACGTTTGAGCATAAACCGGTACGGCTGCCAGTATCATTCCCGCAGACACGATTGCAAAATTCCTGATTTTCATTATTCCTCCCGAATTTCAGCAGATAGATTAATTTTCTATTACATTAGAATAAAAAGGACTTAATCACAAGCGATAAAGAAACGCTATTCACACAAACACCAAACATAAAAAAACGTATCCCGAATAAGGATACGTTTTTTCAAACCTTCAGTTAAAATTGCTAAGATTAGTTAGCAGCTTTAACTACAGTAACTGCACGACGGTTCTGAGCCCAAGCTGCTTCGTTGTTGCCGAGAACAGCAGGTCTTTCTTTACCGTAAGAGATTGTAGAAATTCTGTCAGCAGCAATACCCTGAGAAATCAGGTATTGTTTAACAGCATTTGCACGGCGTTCACCCAATGCCAAGTTGTATTCTCTTGTACCTCTTTCATCGCAGTAGCCTTGAACGATTACATTAACGTTTTCATGTTTCTTCAACCATTTAACCTGAGTTTGAAGAACTTCAACAGCATTGTCGGAAAGAGCAGAACTATCGAATGCGAAGAATACTCTGTCTTTAGCATTTGCCATGAAGTCACGAGCTTCTCTAGAATCACATTCAGAGCCACCGAACAAACCACCGTTAGAATCGAAAGCTGAACAACCAGATAAAACAACGATTGCACAGAACAAACTTAAAAGTTTTTTCATTTTATTTTCTCCATATGGGTTACTTTTTTAATTGCTAAACAACTAATACAGCACTAACTTAAGCAATAAAAATTTATTTTTCAATAACAAAAATAAAACAATTACAAAAAAATCAAAAAAATTGCTCAAAACACCAATCAATCATCCTCTGCAAACAAAAAAAACAACCGAATATTCTCATTTCATAAATTGCAGCGATTCCTTTTTATTCCGTACAGCAAACAAAAAAAGGCAGCACCCAAAGGTACTGCCCGTGTTGTCCTGAGCCGTCGGAAAATTATTTCCGCAGCAGATTGTCTCCGTCAACGATAAAACGATCATCGATAACAGCCCCTTTCTCTTTGGGCATTCGCTCAAAGTCCAACGGATTATAATAATCCAAAAGACCGGGAACACCACAATTCAAATCGAGAACCAGCACCTGCTTCTGAACACCGGCCATAGGAACTGCCTTGCCGACGAGCAGAGAAAGAACAGGATATTTCTTTCCTTTTAGAAAATATCCGCAAGACTTCATGGGTGTAAGCCAGAAACGCTTGCAACGACTGAGAACCTCCAAGCTCAATTCTTCGCAGATATGGGCAAACAGAGCTTCAACATTTTTCTTGATCAGCCATTCTCCGTCATACATCACCATTTCGAAACTGGTATCGTTGATAGCTCGATAGAGATTCCCGACTGCCAGATAGAGATCATCTTCATATTCAAGTGATTTTGGTATAGCTCCACCGATAAACAAGCGACCATAACGTCGCTTTTCTCCGGCAAAAGCTCCGTCCGAGCTATGAGGACGATACCCCTGAACGAAGATATTGGGATGAATGTCGCTCACCCGTTTTCTCAATCCGTCTCCTGCGACACCGGCGATAAAATATGCACCGGCCGGAATAACCTTTGTAGAACGCAACGTTTTCCAGTCACGGAAAGTCTCGAACACCGCCAGATTAGAGTGTACCGGCGAGCTCTTACTACCCACCAAGGGTGGTTTTCTGATTTCTGCTGTACTCATAAAATAATATATTAAAATGTTAATACTCTCGCAGGAAACTCCGCCGAAACAGAAATTCCCTTCGTTTTTTCAAAGTCTAAATCAATTATGATTTTCTATTTTATTCCATAAACTATCCATAATTTTTAATAAATACGTTTAATGTTATATCTTCGTCCTATTTTTTTGTCAATTGCCTTAAAGAGATAATATTCAATACACAAAAAAAACGCCTGATTTCCATCAGGCGTTTTTTTACTTTCTGCTGCTAATTAGCAAGCTTTGCAGCAACAAGCGGAATGAGAAGCGTTATCAACGTCTTTCTTTTCGCCTTTCTGCTTAACGGCAGCTTGGGCTGCAGCCAAACGAGCAACCGGTACACGGTATGGAGAGCAAGATACATAATCCAAACCTACTTTGTTGAAGAACTCAATAGACTTAGGATCACCACCATGTTCACCACAAACACCAAGGTGCAAATCAGGATTTACCGCACGACCTTCAACGGCAGCACGACGAACCAATTTACCAACGCCATCAACATCAATAGATGCGAACGGATCAGCAACATAAACACCTTTAGCTCTGTATTCGTCAAGAATAGCACCTGTATCATCACGGCTCATACCCAAAGTTGTTTGGGTCAAGTCGTTTGTACCGAAACCAAAGAAACCTGCAGATTCCGCAATTTCTTCAGCCATCAGGGCTGCACGAGGCAATTCGATCATTGTACCAACGAGGTAGTCAATTTTCTTACCTTTTTCAGCGAATACTTTCTCGGCTGTAGCATCAATAACAGCTTTAACGATATCCAATTCTTTCTTAGAACCTGTCAAAGGAACTTCGATTTCCGGAGTAACTTTAACACCGGCTTCCTGACATTCGATAGCAGCTTCGAGAATAGCACGAGCTTGCATTTCGGCAATTTCAGGATAAGTAACGGCCAAACGGCAACCACGGTGACCAAGCATCGGGTTAGCTTCGTGTAAAGCATTGGCACGATTCTTAACTTGTTCCAAAGTCATACCCATTTTATTAGCCAATTCCTGCATTTCAGCATCTGTGTGAGGCAAGAATTCGTGCAAAGGCGGGTCCAACAAACGAACAGTAACAGGCAGACCGTTCATGATTGTGAACAAGTCTTTGAAGTCCTGTTTCTGGTAAGGGAGCAGACGAGCCAAAGCTTTTCTGCGACCTTCTTCGTTTTCAGACAAAATCATGGCACGCATATCAGGAATACGTTCAGCATCAAAGAACATGTGTTCTGTACGAGCCAAACCGATACCTTCAGCACCGAAATCA
>CAZFRT010000110.1:0-5053 GCA_964521455.1 uncultured Azospirillum sp. | reverse complement strand
TAAAAGCCATTTGTAACACAAACCCAAACGTAACCTCATCATGTCCGGATGCTCGTCGAAGAAGCTCAATACCTTCAAACATAAACACAACACTCAAAACCGTCAGCAAAACCCCCAGAAAACTGAAGATAATCTGCTTTATCAAATAGGTTCCGAGAATGGTATTAGGTTTCATCACAAAGCTTTCAATTCAAAAAAATTTTTATCAAGATACAAAAAAATCATTCATTTAGCAAGTTTATTAATTTCCGCAAGAATTTTCTTCTCTGTTTCCGGTTGATCCTGTCGAGCTTCAATAACTTCTTTTCTGATTTTTCGGGTTCTGGAAAACAGCTCAAAAAGCTTGTCTCCTTCATCCCAACGGATATTTCTTTGCAAAGCGATCAAATCCTCAACAAAACGCTGTATCAATTCCAAGATTGTCTCTTTATTGTTAAGCAGAATATCTCGCCACATTGTCGGATCTGAACCCGCAATACGGGTAAAATCACGAAAACCTGAAGCGGAATATTTGATAATTTCCTGTTGTTCATAACCTTCCAAATCGGCAACCGTTCCTACAATCGAAAAAGCAATAAGATGCGGCAAATGAGAAACGGCCGCCATAACTTTATCATGATGTTCAGGAGTCATGGTATCGATTCGCATTTTCGCACCGAGCCACATTTTTTTAACCAGCTCGACAGCTTCTGACGTTGACTTTTTAGATGGGGTTAAAATACACCACCGCCCGTCAAAAAGCGTATCAAAACCGGCTTCCGGACCGGATTTTTCCGTACCGGCTACCGGATGCCCAGGCACCACGATAATTCCGGAATCTTCGGGAACATTCTTTTCAATTTCTTCCACAGCAAATTTTTTAACCGAACCGACATCTGTAATAATCGCCCCTTTTTTCAAAAACGGGACAATTTGTGCCGTAAGTTTTCCATAGACACCCACCGGCGTTGCCAAAACAATCAAATCCGCATTTTCGACCGCTTTTTCCGGATTAGCTTCAACACTATCGGTAATACCGAGAGATAATGCCTGTTCCAAATATTCCGGATTATTATCACAAGCCACCAGATGATTTGCAAATTTTTCTCTTTTAATAACCCGAGCCAAAGAAGAACCGATTAACCCGATACCTATAATAACAATTTTATTAAATAACATTTTTAATCCTAAAACACATCCATAGAAAAATATCTTTCCACCGCGTCAGGAAGAATAATAACTATATTCTTACCCTTCATTTCCGGACGCTGTCCGATTTTAACTGCTGCGGACAATGCTGCCCCGGCTGACAACCCCACCGGCAGACCTTCCGTTGCCGCAACTGCTTTTGCCATATTGGCAGCTTCCTCATTCGTAATATCGACAACTTCGTTTACCAACTTTTTATCATAAAACGGCGGAACAAACCCCGCTCCGATACCCGGAATTTTATGCGAGCCGGCTTTTCCTCCGTTCAAGACCGGACTTGAAGCAGGCTCCACCGCAACCACATACAACTCAGGGTTACAAGTTCTGAGTGTGGAGGCAATACCAATCAAAGTCCCCGATGTTCCCACGGCTGAAACTAAAACATCAACTTCGCCTCCGGTATCTTCAATAATCTCCATACTGGTTCCCAAACGATGGGCGTCCGGATTAGCCTCATTTTCAAATTGTTTCAGCATAATCACGTCTTCTCCCTTTTCGACCAGAAGCTCCGCTTTGGCAATGGCCCCTTTCATTCCGTCTTCCGCCGGGGTCAAAATAACTTCAGCCCCCAAATGCCGCATCAGCATAATACGCTCCTTGGTCATATTTTCCGGCATAACAATAACCAACTTATAACCTTTTGCCGCACACATTGCCGCCAAACCGATACCCGTATTTCCCGATGTTGCTTCAATAAAAACCGTATCCTTTGTAATCGGACGAGTTTTCGCTGCTTTTTCCAACATATTCAAAGCCACCCGATCTTTAACAGAAAACAACGGATTATAAAACTCACATTTTCCCAGGAGAGTGGCTTTTACCTTATATTTTTTTGCCAGTTTTGACATTTTGAGCAAAGGTGTATGACCGACCATTTCGGCAACGGAATTATATATCTTTTTCATTTTTTCCTTCTATCTGTTTATAAGCTTGAGAATGTGCTTTTAAAACCCCTTTAATTTTGTTAGCATTATCATAATATTAAAAAGTTAAAAATAAAGAAATGAAAACAATTAAAATCCTTATTTTTGCAACACTAATAAGCGTTGTTTACAGTGGAACATCCATGGCAACCAGTCTGGATGAAATTTATCGTGACATCGTAAAATCAGACAATAACGACTATCTTCCTTTGTTTGTGAAAAACCGCAATGCTCCGAATTTTTTGGATGAAGAAGATACATTAAGACAAATCAAAAAAGCGGCTTCCATCTCCAATAAAGAAGAACTAAAAGTCATCAACCTTGAAAACGAACGTAAAATCAGAGAACAAGCCTTGCAGGCCGAAAGACTTAAATGGCAAAAAACCATTGAAGCCATTCAGGCCGGAAAAGTTACACCTGTTGAACTCCATGAGGTTGAAAAAAGAGTAGAGAAAAAAGACCTTCATGCCCTTGAAATTTACGCTTGGATGTATGCTCGCGGCGTTGGCGTCAAACAAGACTTGGTAAAATCATTTCATTTATACCAGATTGCCGCACACAAAAATGTTCCTCAAGCAGCAAAAAACGCGGCTCTTGTCTACAAGGCCATGAACCGCGAACAAAAAGAGAGTCTGACCTCTTATGGTAACACTCAATCTTTATAACACCCGAACAAGGCTTTGAAGGCTTTCCAATGAGTATAATTTATCCGAATATTTCCTAAAAATATTTCTTTAATATCTACCCAGAGAGCCTTGCCGTTTTCAGGTGTTTTCCAAACCTCATGGTTGGTATCAAACCCATACGACGATGCATCATAAACAATAAATGTCTGATCATAATGACAAAACTCGCCAAACGGACGGGCATCTTCGGCAAAATAATTGATTTCCTGCTGAAATTGCCGAGCCCCTTTGTCAAGCATAAACTCAATCCCTGTTTCTTCATAAAGCTTGCGAAACAAACAAGAACGAAAATCTTCTTTCCTACTGACCGTTCCCCCCGGAAACTCGGGCGTATCCACCAAAGGCGGATATGTAACCAGCACCTTGTCGTCTTTAACTAAAATCGCAAAATATCCTTTTTGACTGACGGGTATAATATCATCAGCATATTTTTGTTTTCCCGTTCTGTCAAAAAACACTTCACTCATCAGTTACTTCCTTAACCAGTTCTTTAACAAAACGTTTCAAACCGACCTGACGAACCCTTTTCATTCTCTCACCGGAAATAATTTTTTGAATTTTAAGAATGGTTTCTTCCAAATCAACATTAACAATAACGTAATCAAACTCATCCCAATGGCTCATTTTATCCAAAATCAAATCCATTCTTTTTTTAATCACTTCCGGAGAGTCTGTTCCTCTGTTTTCCAAACGACGGCGAAGCTCTTTGATTGACGGCGGCAACAAATAAATTGTCACCACGTCATCTTTCGCTTTAGCTTTCATCTGACGGGCTCCGAGCCAGTCCATATCAAATAACACATCTTGTCCGACATTGATAAAGCTATCAACTTCCGACCGTAGTGTTCCGTAACGGGAACCATACTGGGAATCAACGTGTTCATAAAAGGCATCTTGAGCCAAAAACTCATCATACTGCTCATCACTGACAAAATAGTAATCAACACCTTCAACCTCGCCTTCACGTTTCGGACGGGTAGTAACAGAGACCGAAAATTTAATATTTTTATCTCGACGAAGCAACTCTTTGGCAACCGTTCCTTTACCTGTTCCGGAAGGGGCCTCGATGATAAACATTGCTCCCTTACGAACTTTTTTCAGTCTGTCAATAATCTCATCCATAGCATTTACTCCATATTTTGAACTTGTTCTCTAAACTGCTCGATTAAAGTTTTCAGCTCCATTCCCAGATTTGTCAGTTCAATATCACTTGACTTGGAACAGGTTGTGTTGGCCTCTCTGTTTAATTCCTGACAAAGAAAATCCAGCCTTCTTCCCACCGGTTCATCTGAACTCAACAACTCTCTGGCAGTTTTCAAATGAGCTTTCAAACGGTCAACCTCTTCCCGAATATCCGCCCGTGTAACATAAAAAACCACCTCTTGAGCCAATCGATCTTCCGAAACCTGACTTTCTGCTCCTAACAACTCCCGAATTTGCGAGAGAAGTTTTTCTTTCAGTTTTTTCTGCATGGACTGGGAAATCTTGTCCACTTTTTGAACTATTTTATCAATTTTATCGACAATATCAAGCAAAGCCTGACTTATTTTTTCACCCTCACCTATCCGGTCTTGCCGCAAAGCCTTACATACTTCTTCAAAATCAAGCAGAAGCTTCTTTTCAAGCACAGATTGCTCTTCTTCACTCAGACAAACATCTTCAACATCAACCACACCTCGAATATTAAGCAATTCGCTTGCCGATGGTTTCTGAAAGCTGTCGCCAAAAACTTGACATAAGTCTACTGCCGTATCCGATAGTTGCGTCAACAAATCCTTATTAATCTTAACAGACAGGCCACCGCCGGAAGCTTTTACCTCTAAAAAGACACTGACACATCCCCTGTTAAAATATTTTGCAACCAAACTCTTAAATTGCGAAGCAAGAACATCCAGCCAAATCGGTTGCTTAATTTTCACATCCAAAGATTTACCATTGACACTTTTAACTTCAAAAAACCAACTGTACGTAACTTTATCAAACGTACATTCACCGTTTTTTCTGGCAAACCCCGTCATACTTGATACAGGCACGATTATCTCCTTTTAAAAATTTTTTTACTTATTATATGTAATAAAACATTAAGAATATTTTACTTTAGGAAAATAAAATGCAAAAAAGAAACAAAAAAGGTACAAGACTTCTAGGTGAAATTTTAGGATTTAAAAAGTTTATTGAAACAGCTGAGAAGAATAGAATAATACAAATAATGAAAGTAAATCCCACATACTGTTTTAAAATTTTACCTTATGCATA
>CAZFRT010000109.1:0-5071 GCA_964521455.1 uncultured Azospirillum sp. | reverse complement strand
ACTTAACTTACGATTCTTCGGGTACACTTCCCAACAGTTTAGCATTACACACACAACTACACACACCAAGTGAGCTGAAGCCTATGCCCCTTTTTAACTCCGGTAATGAGATTAAACTGGCTGCTGTTTGTTCTGTCGGTGGCGGCGGATGTAACGGCCTTTCTTTCGGTTCATCTAACAACTCCATGGGTTTGGATGATGATGTTCAATGTAAAGATGATGGGTATGTTAAAGACTGCCCTCCCGGACAAGTTAAGGATGAAAACAACCTTTGTCCGCACAACAAATCCTACTTCAAATGCCGCGACGCAAACAATTCTTGTGATGAAGGATATATTGTCAACACCACTTGCGGAACTGAACAAAAGGTATTGAATTCTTACACCAATGAGGCCGGAAGCACCTGTACTCTTTGTCAAGATAAAACTTGTGAAGATGGTGGTTATTCCTCTTCCATAACATCTTGTCAGAATGGCTCTGCTATCTCTTTTGCTAATAAAACCTGTTATCAGGATGTTTATCAGAAAGACTGTGAATCTGAAGGATTACTCTCTTCTATTCCGGAGAATAACACATGCTCCCAGATGTCTTTCTGCGATTTAACCTGCCACTATGATTGTCGTCCTCTGGAATGTGAAGACAAAGACGGATATCTCACAAGCTGTCCGGATAATCATGATTGCGAAACAAAAACTGATTTCGCAGGAAAAACCTGCTATAGAGATAAAGGACAGCCAACTTGTTCCGACGGAGGATATAAGGACGATATTCCGACCAACAATGTTTGTACTCAAGTTGAATATTTTGGAAAGAGATGTTTTGACAACTGTTATCAACCAACTTGCGAAAATGGTGGTTATCTTGACGCCTGCCCGGACGGACAAACCGGTACGGCCATTACTTACTACGGAAGAAACTGTTTTAATAGCAGTGAGTGTAAAACTACTTCATCTAATTTACGAATTCTTTACTCTGATATGACAACCGACACAAGAGTTATTGAAGGTAAAACCCCTATCGGCATTGTCTTTGACGAAGAAAATGGATTAGCTATGGCTCTGGAACGTAAAGCTTTGTCATGGGGTAATGGAGAAAGAGATATTCCAGAATTGGAAAACTGTTCTTCATTAAGTACAGCAAAAAGTTGTGGTACAAACGGAAGAGCCAATACGGCAGCAATCATTGCTTATGGACAACCTCGAAGTATCTCTTATCCGGCTGCTGAGTATTGCTATAATTATGAAACCAAGGGAACCGTTGCAGGGGTCTGGCACTTACCAAGTAGAGCCGAAATGGTAAGTATTTTCAATATTAAAGATAAAATTGATGCGACACTAAATCTGCTTGGAAAACCAACATTCATGGATGATGAATATTGGTCGTCTACCGAATATGACAGTTTGGATGCTTACACAGTGAGTATGTCTTCTGATACATACCCAGATAATCAATTCAATAAACCTGACCACAACTTTACTCTTCCTGTCATTAATTATAAGATAAATGGGCCATATAACGATAACAACGAAGAAATAATCTGTGACGAAGAAAAGTCTGCCGGCAGCATTGTTTATACTGATGGTTCTATCTGTTCCAACATCGTTCCAAGCAAAACGCCTTATGCTATCATCTTTTCCGACCGTTTAGCTCTTCCTATCTATATTACTAAACAAGGTTACACCCCTAACCTCTATGGATACGGATTACACGGTTGCAGCAGATGGGAGGAAGATAATGACTCTTGCTACAGCAACACATACTACGAATACCATTCTTATATTTCTCCTATCGGTTTAGGCTGTAACAGCGATAACTCTCTTTGCACCTGTGATGTCAACAGCAACAACAATAACAAATTACCAAACGGGTATCAAAACACTATAAACGCAAAGAAAAACGGAGCAAGCGGAAAAGGTGCCGGTATCTTCGACAGAGTTATAACATACGCTAACAAATCTCATAGCGAAATACTCGGATACAGCCCAGGTTATAAACTTGCCAATATTGACAGCATTAAAGCATTGCCATTTATTCCGTCATATAAAGAAGCCGCTTCTTTGATGGCTTCCAGAAACTATCTTAATGACATATTAAACAAACTTAATCTCTACTATGGTGATATTTATCCATTAATAGAAAATGACGGTATCTGGATTTCCGTTCAGGGATTGAACGGATCCCATTGTTACTTTGAAAACGGAAGAAGTAAAGATGCTCAACCTTATCACCAACATCAAACATATTTACTCATCTACTACTCAGAGTTTGTATCTCTGATACAAAATAAAGACGAAATGGGCGATGAGGGAGATATTTGCTCTACTGCAGGATCACAATATTTTAGTACCTCGGAAGAGCTCTGCAAGTGTTCAGTCGGTGCATTGCCTGTACAGGTAACAACATCCAAAGGAAAAATGTGGTGTTCTCGTTGTGCAAGTTACAGTGAATGTTACTCCGATGGCAATGATAAATGTGAACATTGTGATAATATGGAGCAATAAAAAGAAGCCCTCTCAACCGAGAGGGCTTTGTTTATGCCGGGAGCTTGATTTTTTGCAATTGTTCCACAATATGTATATCTGCCGGAGGCATTTGATAGGAAGACAACTCCTCAACCGTTACCCACTTTAGCTGCTGATGAACATTCATTTTCAGTTCCGCATTTTTCGGAAGATGAACCCAGAAAACCTGCAGAGCAAATTCTCCGTGTTCATATTTATAGACGGATTCCATAATAAATTCGCCAATTTGGGCTTCAACGCTTAATTCTTTCCAAAGTTCACGCTTTAAACATTCCTGTATGGTTTCGCCCTCTTCCAGTTTTCCGCCCGGGAACTCCCAATAATCCGGCAAGCTTTTTCCCTTCGGACGCTGAGCAATCAAGATTTTTCCATTTTCAACGATAATCCCCGTTCCTACTGTTTTCATATTTACCTCCGTTTTTTTATTTGTACATTATTGAAAAAGACAACACAAGAAATATATTATTATTGCACCAAACGTCTCATGTAAAAAAACTTTAGCGGAAGCAGAAATGTTTCCGCTTTTTTAACATCTGCCTGTTATTTTTAGCACAAACAGACAGAAAGATATGGAAATGAAAACATTCAGTGAACACTGGCAAAGTCTTAAAAATATTCTCTCCCCTTTGTCGGCTTTTTTTGCCGGAACGTTCATTATGTATATCGCTAATGGTCTTAACGCCTCCATTTTAGCTATCCGCCTGACCGAAAACGGTGTCCCGACTTTCTATACCGGTTTGATTTTATCTTTGTATTATCTGGCGTATATTGTTTCCACTCTGACATCTTCTTTTATCATCAATCGGGTCGGGCAGGTTCGGGCGTTTACCACTTATATTTCTATTTTGTCCTCTTTTGTTTTGCTTCATTCTCTCTCACCTGCTCCCTTATTGTGGGCAGTTTTACGTTTTGGCGAAGGATATTGTCTGGCGGCGGCTCTGATGTGTGTAGAGAGTTGGCTTAACACCCGTTCCACCAACAAAAACCGCGGCACCATCATGTCTGTTTATATGGTAATGACCTATTGCGGTATGGCTTGCGGACAATTATTATTAAATAATTCCCGATAAATCAGGATTTTTAATTTTTATTCTTGTTTCCGTTTTTTACTCCTGGGCGTTGGTTCCCGTCAGCTTAACCGGACAGCCTTCCGCTGAAATCAAAAAACACGAAAGAATGTCGTTTAAGAGAATCTATAAAATTGCTCCGATGAGTTTGGTCGGTTGCATTATCAGCGGAGTGTTGGTCGGTAACGTCTACACCCTCGGACCGATTTATGCCCAAAAAATCGGCTTGGATATACAACACACCTCCCTGTTTATGTTTTTCTGCATTATCGGTGGAATGCTTGCTCAAATTCCGCTCGGGAGATTATCTGACAAAATGGATCGCCGTTTTGTTATGATGTGGCTCTGCGGCGGACTGTTTCTTGTGGCTCCATGGATGCACTTTCTGATTGATATTAATATCATCTTTTTGGCTTTATGTGCTATGTTAATCGGTATGGGAACTTTTGTACTGTATCCTATCTGCATTTCGCACCTTAACGATAAAATCACCGATGATGAGAGAATTGAAGCCAGCGGAATGCTCATCTTACTGCAAAGTATCGGGATGATGTCCGGACCGATTATTATTTCTTTAGCAATACAATGGTGGGGAAGCATTTGCTTTGTTATGGCTTTCTCACTTTTCAGCGGAATTTTTGTTCTGTTCTCCCTCAAAAATATTGCCTTCCGTCCGGTCGGATATATTACTTCGGGCAAAACAGCTCCGTTGCCGGCCTCACAAACTCATGTATTCAGTAACATCTCAAAACAAAACACGTTGTTGGATAAGGCAAAAGACCTGTTCGCTGAAAAAAAACACTAATAAAAAGCCCTCTCAAATGAGAGGGCTTAAACTTTAAGAAAGTTTTTTAATTGCCTCGTCAATACGGCGTAAGGTTTCTTCCTTACCTAAGACAACAGACAATTCCGTCGCACCGCCCGGAGTGGTTTCCAGACCGCTGACAGCTATACGAACCGGATATAAAATCTGCCCGTTTTTCAAGCCCAGTTTTTCAGCCAGAGCTTTGAGCGTGGCAAACAAGTTATCATTGCTCCAGTCACTGACTTCAGCCAAAACTTTACGGGTTTCAATCAGTGAACTTTTAGCAATCTCAGGATCTGTTTTCATTTTCTTGTTTACATACAGTTCGGTTGAATATTCCGGAACACTCTCCAGAAAAGCAATCTGAGCCGGAATATTACCCAAAACTTCCACCCGTTGTTGCAGAATACGGCTTAATTCCATCTCGTTAATCGGACGGGTCAAAGCTTGCTTATAATAAGGCTGTGCCAATTTGTGAAATTCTTCAATCGGCAAAGCACGGATATAACAACCGTTCATCCATGTCAGCTTGGTAATGTCAAAAATCGCCGGAGATTTGTTTAATCTCTCCACCGTGAAGACTTTTTTCAATTCATCTAAAGAAAAGATTTCCTGATCTGTTCCAGGATTCCAACCTAACAAGGCAATATAGTTCAAAATTGCTTCAGGAAGATAAC
>CAZFRT010000108.1:0-5178 GCA_964521455.1 uncultured Azospirillum sp. | reverse complement strand
ACAACACGTCGGACATCTTCAACACCAAATCGCTCTGTTGTAAAACGCCCGACTTTACCATTAACCCTGACGGCAAAACTTAAAACCATTAACGTATTATCGCTTTGTTTGAATATTTCCTGATTAAAAACCTGAATATCGCTGTTTTCATTTTCGGCACAAGAAACCTGATATTCTTTCAAACCGCAAGCTTCGGCATACTCAAATAATTTTTCGATAAAGGCTTCAATGTTCATTCTTTCTGCCCTCCGACAACCATCTCCGCAACTCTGAGCGTTGGCTGACCATGGCAAACCGGAACATAACCGGACACCGAACCGCATTGTCCTCCGCCATGAATCCCCAAATCATTCCCGACCATATCAATTTTAGGCAGAATTTCCGCTCCTTTTCCGATAAGCTTTGCCCCTTTGACCGGCTTGGTAATTTTTCCGTTTTCAATCAAATAAGCCTGCTTGACCTGAAAATTAAAATCATCGGATGTCGGATTAACCGAACCGTTACCGAACATGGTTACATAAACACCCTTTTCCATATTGGCAATAATCTCTTCCGGTGTACTACTTCCCGCCAAAACATAAGTATTGTTCATTCGTGAAGTCGGAGCAATTTTATAAGATTCCCGTCGAGCACTTCCTGTCGCGTCCATCCCCATTTTTCGCCCATTAAACCGATCAATCAGATACCCTTTCAAAATCCCGTTTTCTATCAAAACATTTCGACGGGTTTTGTTCCCTTCATCATCTATGTTTGAAGAACCCCACAAATTCGGCAAAGTCCCGTCATCCACCAAAGTTATCAAAGGACTGGCAATCTGTTGTCCTAATTTTCCGCTGAAAACAGAAGCATTTTTAGCCAAAAGCGTTGCTTCCAAAGAATGCCCGCAAGCTTCATGAAACAAAACGCCGCCGATTTCCCGAGCCACAACCACCGGCATTCTTCCTGCCGGACAATTTTCCGCCGTCAGCATTTCCACGGCACTTTTGGCACAGGAACGAGCAATTTCCGCCACATCAACACTCTGAAAAAATTCAAATCCTTGCAAACCACCCAAGCCTTTGCCCATCGAAAACTTCTCGTCTCCGTCTTCTGCCATGGCTGACAAATTAAAATGTGTCCGAACTCGGGTATCTTCGACCCACAAACCGTCTGAATTGGCAATCAAAACATTTTGAATTTTATAACTCAAACCGGCATCTACTCGCCTGATTTTTGAACTTTCCCGATAAGCCTCTTGAGAAGCTTTTCTCAAAATTTCAACCTTTTCACTAGCTTTTACCTGTTCCGGATTAATTTTTATTTTATGTTTATTTTCAAAATGATAATTAATCAAGTTAATGTTTTGGATTACATTACTCCCAGTAATAGCCATAGCTGCTTTCTCAGCTGTTTTCAACAATCCCGCCTCACTGACATCATTGGTATAAGCATAACTGAAAAACAAATCCTTAAACACCCGAATACCGACACCATAACGCAAACCGGAGGACGCTCCGTCAATTTTATTGTCTCCCATAGACAATTGCGTTATTCGAGAATTTTCAGCATATAATTCAGCAAAATCCCCGCCTGTCGACAAGGCTTTTAACAAAATTTTTTCAGCAAGCTGTTTAGAAAGCATAACTTATTCCCGTTTTTTTAATCAGAGCCTTTATAACCGATTGCCACCAAATATGTCTCCGGAGACCCTTGACGACTGGCATCCGGCTTACAATGCGATACTTTCTTAAAATTCTTTTTCACATCAGCCAAAAGCGAACCTTCCGCCCCACCCTGAAAAACCTTGGCAATAAAAATTCCGCCTTCTGCCAAAACTTCCTTGGCAAAGTCATAGGCCAATTCCACCAGACCAATTGTTCGTAAATGGTCTGTCTGTTGATGACCGGTGGTATTGGCCGCCATATCACTCATCACAATATCAGCCTTTCCGTTAAGCAGAGCTTTCAGTTTGTCGGCGGCATCCGGTTCGGTAAAGTCCTGACAAATCATTGTTGCTCCGGCCACCGGCTGAGTTTCCAAAATATCAATTCCAACGACTTGTCCTGTACCTTTGTTCCTCTGCACGGCAACCTGTGTCCATCCGCCCGGAGCACAACCTAAATCAACGATTGTCTTGCCCTTGCCTAAAAACTTATATTTCTCATCCAGCTGAATCAACTTAAAAGCCGCACGGGAACGATATCCCAAGCGTTTAGATTCCGCCACATAAGGATCGTTTAATTGTCTTTCCAACCAACGATTGGAAGATTTATCCCGATACTTAGAGGTCTTAACCCGTACTGTCAATAAATGACGTCCGCGAACTTCCTTTGCCGATTTAGTTAGTTTTGCCATATTTTTCCACCAATTCTTCAATAATTCCGTCTTTGGCACTTTTCAAAGATGCTGTAAGTTCATCCACGCCCAAACCGTCATAAATCGTTTTGAAAATAACACAGGCCGGAACAAAAATAAACGACCGTTTCTCTCCGATATAAACATCTTCAGCCATTTGGACACGGCTCATTTGATATATGGAGGCAATCGCCTCATCAAATTGTTTTCGGGAAGCAGCATACCCATCTGCTTTTTCTCTATCAAATTCACCAAAAGCATAGATTTTACTTATCAAACGCAGAGGAGTGCTGGATGTCGCCACAAAACACACTTTACCCGCATAATTTTTCAACTGCGAATTTTCAACAAATTCCCGAACATATCCGGCAATTTCATCCCGCAATTTTTCCGCCTGTTCCGGAGAATACTCAATAAGATGAAAAGCTTCAGAAGAGTTTCTGGCACCCCATGGAATAGAAACACTATGGACAATTTTTGGGTTAGCTTCATTGGTTGCTAAGGTAATCTCTGTAGAACCGCCGCCCAAATCATAAACGACAACATATTCGGAAAGCCCTTTGACGTTTTGCAAAGCTCCTTTCAGATTTAAACGAGCTTCTTCCAAACCGTCAATAACTTCAATATCAATTCCGGCTTTTTCTTTAACCTGACGAACAAAATCCAAACCATTTGAGGCCATTCGGCAGGAAGCCGTCGCAATTGCCCTGTATTTGGAAACACCAAACTTGTCCATTTCCTGTTTATAATCACAAAAACATTTTATTCCGCGGCTAACAGCCTCATCCGTAAACTTCATTTGGGCATACATTCCTTCACCCAGACGGGTCGCCACAGTGTCTTTATAAAGATAATTTCCTTTACTGTCGGCAATAACCAAACGGCAGGAGTTTGTTCCCAAATCTATTGCCGCAAACCGCTCATTTGTCATTATGTTTATTCCTGTTTTTATCTAAGAATTTACCACGATTGTCCCGATTATACGGATGCCGAAACTTTTTCTTTTTCCTTGAAGAATAAGGCTGATTTTTCCAACTATGCATCATATCCAGCAAAATTCCTTCCCGAATACCTCGGTCGGCAACCGTAATCTCGGCAATCGGCCAAAAAGAACACAATGCTTCAATAATCGCACACCCGGCCATTGTCAAATCCGCTTTCTGAGCTCCGATACAAGGATGTTTTTTGCGTCCTTCATCTCCCAACCGCTTAATTTTGGCAATTGCTCGGTCTATATCCTGTCTGGTAATTGCTATTCCGTCAACAGCAGAACGGTTATAACGAGGCAAATTCAAATGCACAGCACCCAAAACCGTAACTGTTCCGGAGGTTCCTAACACGTGAATCTCTTGTTTAGCTATTGCTTCTCTGATATTGTGCTTTTCCTCAAATGCTTCTAATATTTTATGAGTACGCTCAATAATGGTATTATAAGCCAAATCTGTCATATCATGATTCGGAAAAGCTTCCGATACGGTAACAACACCATAAGGAAGCGATACAAATCCTTCAATAAGCGTACGTCCCGAATGTGTCATTCTGGCTAACGATACTTCTGTAGAACCACCGCCGATATCAAAGACTAAAGCCCTTCTTATATTGCGATTTAATAACGGTATACACCCCGCAACCGATAAACGAGATTCTTCCTGAGATGAAATTGTTTCAATAGTCAATCCGGTTTCTTTTTTAACCAAATCTAAAAAATAACGACAATTTTTAGCACGCCGACAAGCCGCCGTTGCCACAAAACGAGATTTTGTTATCGGAGCATATTCTTCTAAAACACCTGCACAAACTTTTAAGGCATTTACCGTACGACGAATAGCTGTATGCGATAATTCGTTATTATTGATTATTCCTTCTCCCAAACGGGTAATCTTCGAAAAAGTCTCAACAATTCGAAACGAAGACGGTGTCGGTGTGGCAATCACCAACCGACATGAATTTGTTCCTAAATCAATAGCGGCATAATTTTCCTGCACCGAAGATTCCGGCAAACCTCCGGCTGCATTTTCAGCTGCCGTTTTTTTAGCTTTTTCAGGCCATTTGCGCATATTAAAAAACTTTTTGTTTTATAAAAAAATAAACTTAAGCCTAATATAGCCTAAGTTTATCTTTTACACAATACATTTTTTTATTTTTATGCTTCAATCTCTGCTCTTAAAGTTTCTCTTAAAGAATCTATACAAACCAACTCTTTATTGGCATTTTCAAAATACCAATAAACCCAACCGTTGCAAGCCGGTGCATTTTGAGCAGCGGCACCGACCTGATGAATAGAACCTTCGGCATTTTCACTTTTTAAGGTTCCGTCCGAACGAACCACCGCACAATGTTTGCGATTAATATCATACAAAATATCGCCGGGTTCCAACAATCCTCGCTCAACCACATTACAAAAGGGAATACGCGGCAATTTTTTCTTGCAGGCATATTCAAGGCATTGTTTATTTTTAACTGTTTCAACAGCATTAATACGTTCTTTTGCAGCTTGCACATAACCGGCATCTTTTTCTATTCCTATAAAATGCCGTCCGAGTTTTTTTGCAACTGCACCTGTCGTTCCCGTACCAAAAAACGGATCCAAAACAACATCACCTATTTTACTTGAAGACATAATAACCCTATACAACAACGCTTCAGGTTTTTGTGTTGAGTGCAACTTGTCTCCATTTTCATCTTTTAAACGCTCTTTTCCCGTACACAATGGAATATGCCAATCCGAACGCATTTGAGTATCTTCATTCAAAGCCTTCATAGCTTCATAATTAAAAGTATATTTTGAATTCTGATTTTTAGATGCCCAAATCAGAGTTTCATGAGCATTTGTAAAACGGGTTC
>CAZFRT010000107.1:0-5287 GCA_964521455.1 uncultured Azospirillum sp. | reverse complement strand
CCGTTTCTTGCATCCAAAAATGAAAAGGAGCCAAACCAATCATATACAACACGGAAGAAAGAACCAATGCCGAGGCGACATAATGCCGCAAAGAGATATTTTTATCTTTATTCAAAAACTCATCAATTTCTTTGTAGCTTAAGCTTCCCACATCCTGATAAAAAATAAAAAGCCCCACGGCAAACATCGCGGCAAAAAACAGAGCCGTGATTAAATAACGTTTTGCCACACATGACATCTCATGCGTATCTTCCATCCGAATTAAGAAAAAGTTGAGCAGAAAACCCAATTCAATCGCCGCAAACAATACCATCAAATTTTCCGAGGAAACGGCGAAACTCAACAGCAACAGGCTGGTAATGCCCAGTGTGTAAAAACTCAGGCTGGAGCGGTTTTTTATCAAAAACCATTTACAGGAAAGGTAAAACCATGCCAAAGAGAGTAAATAAACGACTATTTTAAACAAGGTCGTAAATCCGGTGTTTTCCATATATCCGGGGAAGCCGCTGCGATTATAAAAAATAATCGTAAACAACAAACACAGAATAATGTAAATTTTGCTGATGGTAAAGAACGTCTTTGGCGTTTTGGATAAGCGGAACTTATTAACCAAAAACAGCGTCAGCAAGCCCGACAGCAGAAGAAATTCCGGAAAAAGGCTAATATAGGTCTGAAACATTTAACCTCCTAATTGCCGAGAAACCACAAAGGATTCATTAAAGACAAGATTAAAACTAAAATAACAACGGACATAAAAACAAACATTTGAACGGATATGTCCTCGCAGCAGGATTTGTCTGGACAAACTTTCGAAATGTCTTTCATGTTGAACAATTCCTGCAAAAGCGTACAAGAAACCAATATTATAGAAAACATAACCACCATGCTCATTTTGATGTTGTGCCCGAATAAATACGCCAGTAAAACAAAGTTATTATTAAACATGGAAGATAACGGAAGCCCTACTCCCGCCAAAACCAAAAAAGACATCACAAAAGACGTTCTCGGTACGGAACAGAGTATTCCGCCCGGAGATATTTCCAGCAAACCCTGTTGTACTTCCAGATAAGAATTCATCATCACAATTGCGGAAACAACTATCAAATACGAAAAGAGCGAAAAACCAATATTTAGCTGTATGGTATTGACCGGAATAAATGCACTCAGCAGATAAAAAATATAATAAACCGTCATATAAGAAAAGAGCTTATACTGAATGTCTTTGTTAATCAGTCCGATAAGGGCGATAAACAGCATAGAGATAACACAGATAATTTCCAGTGCCAACATATAATACTGAACAGATTCCGGAACTGTTTTCGGCCAAAAACGGATAAAGCCGTAAACACCGGTTAACGGGATGATATTGGCAACAATAAACACCAACGGATTTTTAATATTGGAGCTGATTGCCGAAATCCAGTAATGAAACGGCCAAATCGGGATTCTCGACAGGAAAGCGATAAAAATCGCAGCCCAGATAACAAATTCCATGTTTTTGCTCAGTTTAACCTTATGCAACGAATTTAAAGCAACATTGACATTATATGAATCAAAAAGAATCAGCAAAGCCATAAATAAAAGAGCCGCACCCATCAGGTTATAAATTAAAAAACGAAAAACAACAGGTTGTCTTTTGATTTCGCCGAACATACCAACCAACATAAACAAAGGCAGTAACATCGCCTCAAAAAAGATATAAAACGAAAAGACATCTGCTGAAACCAGATAACCCGTCATCATACTTAAAAACAATAAGGAAAATACCATCAGGGATTTTTGGTGTTCCTGATGATGTCGTTCACCTATCATTCCAATAAGAATCGCCATATGGACACCCAAAATCAGCAGCATGGAAAACACATCTACGCCAAAAACAATATCAATTCCCGGATTTTCAAGCCAATGGTATTTTTCAACCAGTTGCAATCCCGTTTTTTTCAAATCCAAAAGCGTGAATATTTTCCAGACCAAAAACAGATTGACCGTAACCGTAAAAAGACTGACCTGAAAAGCGTTCCGTCCCAAATGTTTTTCATCATCTTTGGCCGTTAATGCGAACAAAAGCCCGATGAACGGAACGGCAATAATCATTGATAAAAATGCGGCAGATGTTCCCATATCTTATCCTCTGAAATAAAAATAATACATGATGATCCCCCAGCCCAGAAGAATAAATGATATATTATTCCATATCGAACCACTGTTTATTTTCTGCACCGATTGAATCAAAAACTTCATTATTTTTCCTAATGCATTGATGATTGTTTTTTCTATAATCAAAAAATCAATCGTCAACCACAATACTCTTCCCAAAATTTTTATCGGAGCAATCACAACAGCATTATACAAACTTTCAAAAAAGTCCGTATCTTGCACTTGTTCACTGTCATAAGCGACTCCCAAACGGCGGAAAAAACCAAATATTAGCAATAAAACAAAGGCCGTACAAAAAACGTACAGCGTATTATTCCATAAATTTTGTTGATAAATCCAACTGACGGAAATCAATAAAACCGGTCCCCAATAAAGTATTGAAGCATTTTTCAACATTGCAAAAACCCGTTCATCGGCATTGCTTTTTCCCAAATAAATCTGATTCAAAATATAACTTAAACTCAAAATCAGAGCAGCAATATATCCCCATATCCAATACTGGTTTTCAGGAGTTATGTTTTTTATCAAAGTCTGAAATACGGCGAGAATTGACGTTAATGTTATAAAAAATGTCCATTTTAAGGATTTGATAAAACCGCCCATTCTTGAAATATAATTTTCATTTGAGGAAGAAATGACGACCAGCATCAGGCAGGATACCAACAAAAATCCTCCGACCAGTAATTCTGAAAGCAATGTGATTTCGATTAATCCGACAGACAAAAGCCCATATATTGTTCCATACAGCATCATGTTCAGGTACAAAGCCTTTTCTTTGATATTATCAATCAACAATGTCCCGCATATTCCCCAAAACACGGTAGCACCCGAAATAATCTGAATCAACGGAATGGAATAATGGGATATTTCCAGCAACGGATAAGTTTTGCAGAGAATAATAATTCCTACCACAGGCGTTGATACAAAAGAAATCATATTCAAACGGTTGAAGCTTATTCCCTGAAGATCCAAAAATTGATTCTGGAACATAAACATTCCTGATTTTATCATAACACATATAATTAACAGAATCGCCGTTAAATCTCTGTGAGCACCGAGTTTGTGAAAATCCGACAGACGGTTTATCTCCATACTGCCCAGATATCCCCATAATACGGCAAATACCATAAACAAACCCAAATCGGCTATTGTGTTATAAAAAGTATATTTCTTTTTGGCTTCCATGTCATCGGTAATATAAAAGCCCAAAACATCTATTGCACAAGCCCCGATTAACAGTTGGATAAAATTTCTGCTGCAAATCAACAATATCAGACATGCAAGATTTAGGACTATCAAACCGCTAAACCTGCCTCTTTTCGGTTCAAGAGGATAAAAAACATTGTCCAGAACCAGCAATGCCGAAATAATAAAGAACGGAAAAATAAGAGCATAATTTTCAGCCGAGGAAAAAATATTAATATCTGCTTTGTTGTATCTTGAAGTTATCCAATGGTAAGTGAAATTATCCGTTATTCCGCCCTGCCATGACTCGAAAAAATTTAGCCCTAAGAAAAGAAGAATAGCAAATAAAACAAAGGTAAGAAATTTTTCAAACCTGTCTTTGGCAATAACTTCTGATCCTAAACCGGCAATAATCAGATAAAGAAAAACATCAGATATCATTATATTTCAACCCTTACACTTTTGTTTTTGCCAATATAACAAAAAATAAGGGCTTTTAAAGCCCTTATTGTCGTAAACGCTACCCGAATTGTGTATAAGTAACTATTGTGCCAAAGCTTGAAGACTCTTAACAATACGAACAGGAACGGTATATTCGCGGGCAACCTCGTCATCCTCAATCTCAACCATCAAAATTTCATCAACTGATTTCAACGGCTTGCGGGCATTAATGTTAATGGCATCCAACATAACGGCACTCTCACGGCTTCTGTATAAAAGAGCCTGTTCACCGCCGTCATACACCAAACGCGGATTTTCAGGGCCGCCTTCACGATATTTGATAATAATGAGAATCTCTCCGGCTGCATTTTGTAAAATATCGTACTTGCCTTCCTGCTCTGAATTAATATCCTTAACCATCTTATAAACCTCTGTTTCAGTCGTTTATTATTGAATTTTAAGTGGATGCTAACATATAATTATTAACAAATAAACTACATTTTCATTTTTTTTAACTTTTTTTATTTTTTTTATTGACTATGCGGATTTTATACTATATACATTGCCTCGTTGCGTAAGGGTGCGTAGCTCAGTCGGTAGAGCATTTGACTTTTAATCAAAGGGTCTCGGGTTCGAATCCCGACGCGCTCACCATTTAGAAAAGGTCTCTGTTTAGAGGCCTTTTTTTGTTGTCTTTCTATTCTATCGGGATCCGAACCCCTCGGGTTCGTTCAATTCCGACTACGTTTCGCTTTACAGCGTGTTACTTGTTCGCTCAACTAGTCTCATTGCGTCTCCTTGAAAAATCTGCCATCAGGCAAATTTTTCTGCGGCCGTCCGACGCGCTCACCATTTAGAAAAGGTCTCTGTTTGGAGGCCTTTTTTTTGTTGTCTTTCTATTCTATCGGGATCCGAACCCTTTGGCGGTTCTTCTGGGGCGTAAGCCCTGTATTTTAGACAAAATTGCATGAATTTTTCATTGACTGGTTAAGTCGAATATGGTATTTTATAATCCTAAACTATAGAAATATGTATAAATTCTGTCAAATCACATAAAAACAATAATTATGAAGTCAAAATCAAAAAACGCTTTGTTTTCAATGTTTAAAAACTTTTTGGGATGTTTGTTCTTATTTGGAATCATTGTGAATTTCTTTAACAAGACGCCTGTTTTTCCGCCTGAAATTATCGTTGCCTGCTCTGCTCTCATTACATTGATGGAAGTAGTGAATTTTCTCAAAGTTCAGAAAAAATTCGGAAACGACCGTCGGGTAGATAAAAAATTCTTTGCAATAAGAGCTGCAAACTGGAGCTTTCTGACACTCTTTTGGGGACTATCTTATTTCTCAACGGGAGTTTTCATGGAAGTTCTTCGTTGTCTTATATTCCTCGGATTAGTACCCATTGTCTATCAGATGATTAAGCACTCCGAACCATGCAGAATATAAACAACATACTAACCGATTAAAATTTTTAGCATTATGAACAAGTTAGAAAAAATTCA
>CAZFRT010000106.1:0-5302 GCA_964521455.1 uncultured Azospirillum sp. | reverse complement strand
TTTTGAACGCGGTTTTATTCGTGCCGAGACAATAGCTTTTGATGATTTTATCAAGTTTGGCGGGGAACAGGCTTGTAAAGAAGCCGGGAAAATGCGTTCCGAAGGTAAGGAATATATTGTCAAAGACGGCGATGTTTTGAACTTCCTCTTTAACGTTTAATGAGGGATGATTTATGAGATTAGCTTTATTTCAACCGGATATTCCGCAAAATACGGGAACTCTGTTGCGTTTGGGAGCTTGTTTGGATGTGGAATTGGATATTATTGAGCCATGTGGCTTTATTTTCTCCGAACACACCTTAAAACGTTCGGGAATGGATTATTTGAATCTGGTTTCTTATCGTCGTCATAAATCTTGGGAAGACTTTTTGCAATACAGAGAAGAACATCCGGAAGAATATGGGCGGTTGGTCTTATTGACGACTCACGCTTCCCATCCGTATACGGAATTTGAATTTAAGAAAAATGACATTATTCTGATGGGACGGGAAAGTGCCGGTGTGCCACAGGAAGTTCATGATACGGCAGATGCCCGTTTGATTATTCCCATGAACGAAAATGCCCGTTCGATTAATGTGGCGGTTTCTGCGGTTATGGTTGTGGGTGAGTGTTTGCGGCAGACGAATGGTTTTCCGAAAATGGAGAAATAAGTTTGTAATGGCTGTCCAAAATTAAAAAAATCTTCGTTAAGTGGTTGCTCCTTACGGAGTTTTTTTGTTTTTTGTCAATTTTTTTTATTTTTGGGGTAGATTTGACCTCGAAAATGTGGTATGTTATGCCTCGTAAAGAACAAAAGTTTATTTTAATCAATTCAATTTTTTTATAAATAGGACAAGTAAATGAATAAAAAGATAGCATCTACCTTGACATTTAACTCGGGAGATTATGTTGTTTATCCTGCTCACGGTGTCGGCAAGGTTTCCGATATTGCCAAGCAGAAAATCGCCGGGTCGGAATTGGAGTTGATCGTCGTTAATTTTGATAAAGATAAAATGACTTTGCGTATTCCTATGGCCAAAGCGGAAAATGTCGGTTTACGCAAAATTTCCGAAACTGCTACAATGAATGACGCTCTCGGTGTTTTAAAAGGAAAGGCCAAGGTTAAGAAAATTATGTGGTCTCGTCGTGCTCAGGAATATGAGAATAAAATCAATTCCGGAAGCCCGGTTGCTATTGCCGAAGTTGTCAGAGACTTGTACCGTAATGAAAATTTGGCAGAACAGTCTTACAGCGAAAGACAGATTTATGAGCAGGCTTTAGACCGCTTGGCTAATGAATATGCCGTTTGTGAGAATATTTCTTCTGCGGACGCAACTAAGAAGTTGTTATCTATTCTCTCTAAAGAATAGAATTTTTATAAAGGGTTTTCCGTAAAAAGGGCTTTCTTCGGGAAGCCCTTTTTACGACTCCGACAGCTTGGTTTTCAAAGCGTTGACAAGAGTTATCTGCCAATAAAAATATTATGTGGATAAGATTGTGAACAAATGAAGACTCAGATTGCGAATCATTGTTGCCTTATTTATGAATCAATTATTAACAAATTCTTAATGAAGGTATTAAGCAATGACAGAAAATGAGTTGGTTGTTTATCAGACAAAGGATGTTACGATTTCCGCCGGTTCGGAATTGGTGGAAAGAGGTGTTCAGGAATTTGTTTGGGGATATTATTTCTGCATTGAAAATACTTCCAACGAAAGAATCCATTTGTTGGGAAAAAATTGGAATATCACCGATGAGAAAGGGAATCGGTTTTGTGATGATTCCGATGGTTTCAAAGGGGAGATTCCGGAGTTGGAACCGGGAGAGTGTTTTGAGTTTTCCAGTCTGGCTCCGTTAAATTCTCCCAATGCGGTTTTCTATGGCAGTTGCAAGATTAAAAAAGATAGTCAGTGTCAGGCAGAGAATGTCCGAATCCCAACTTTTTCTTTGAGTAGCGGGCAAAAGTTTTCTTCAATGATTAACTAAGAAAAAAGCCTCTCAATTGAGAGGCTTTTTTCTTAGTTATATTCTTGAATTACCTGATTGTTGGCAACATACATATTCAAATACTGATGAATATTGTTTTCCATTTGGCGGTTGAATTCTTCAAACAATTTTTGAACCATTCCGTTCCAATATTTTTCTTTTTCAGCAATATCCGTATCAATCGGGATAATTAGTTCTCTCCACGCCTCAATTTCTGTTTCGGCATTGGTTGATTTGTTCGGGTCGCTGATTTTTAAGACAACGTTAAGTGTTGCTCTGTATTTGACTCTGTCTTTGTAGAGAAACTGTTCAGCTTTTTCGACTTCTTCGGTAACACTGGCATCGCGAATAATGAAGTCTGCTTGTTTGTCTGAAGCATAGTCAACGGCTTCTAAGCGGTCTTTAGCCCATAATTTTGCCGTTTTCTCAATGGAAATAGGGAAGAGATGTTCAACATTTGGTCTGGTAAAAGACGGCGTGAATTCAGAAACAATGTTTATTTTGTTAACTTTCAGTTCTATTGGTTGCTGTTCCGTGAAACGAGGTTCGTTATAGCGTTTCGGTTCAGCTTCTTCTGATTTGAATGAGGCACAGCCCTGAATTAATCCGAGGATTAGAAATACTGAAAAAATTCTTGTTAGTTTTGTCATCTTTTTAAACCCATTCTGTATTTATAAATATAGAGACTACACATATCGGCAGTCTCTATAGGATATAAACATAAGATTAATATATGTTTAATGTTTAACCAGTTCGCCCTTATCAAAAACATATTGTTCCGAGCAGAAATTGCATGTAGCTGAAATTTTATTTTTGTCAGCCATAGCTTCAATTTCTTTCGGGTCAAAAGATTTAAGCGTGTTCAAGAGTTTTTCCCGACTGCAACGGCATCTGAACTTATATTCTTTGGTATCGGAGACCACAAGGTTGTTGGAATGGTACAAACGGTGAAGAATTTCTTGAGAGGAAAGGTTATTATCAAACAATTCCTCCTTCTTGAGGCTTTGCATGAAAATTTTAGCTTCGTTCCAAAGCTCGTTAATGTCGGTTCCTTCTTCAATTTTTCCGCCTTTTTCAGGAAGCTTTTGAAGAAGAATCCCTCCTGCTTTCCAAGAACCGTTTTCGTCTTCCGGAATTTGAATGTAGAGTTTCAGGTCGGTATCTATTTGTTCTGATTGTTTGAAGTAACGGAGAGCACATTCAGTTAAATTTTTGCCTTGCAAATCGACAATACCCTGATAGAGCTCGGTATTTGGTCCCTGATCGACGGTGAATGCCAGAACGCCTTCACCGAGAAAATGCGGAGCCGGTTCGATTTCTCCTTCGGTTTTGCGAAGTTCTTGAGCGTGTTTGATTCTTTCTTCATCAAAAGTGGCACAGGCACGAATACATCCGTCCGAGGTCACATCGACAACAACCATGGAAATTTGGCCTTTGCTTTGAATTTGAAGGGTAAACAAGCCATTATATTTTATGGTGCCGGATAAAAGAACGGCTAAAGCGGTGCATTCGGCTAAAACGGCGGAAACCTGTTTAGGGTAGCTGTGTTTGTTCAAAATAACGTTTACGATTTCATCCAGACGAACAAGGCGTCCGAGAAAGGCTCCCTTATCGATGTGAAAGGATACACAATTATCAAAATTACTGTTAACCAATTTATTTCTCCGTGATAGATTGTTTGGTAGTTATATAATTTACTTTATGGGATTTTGCAAGTGTTAGAAGATGTTCAAAAAGCAAAGGGAAAGAAGCCTCTTAAAAAAATTACCAAGCAACGGCTGAAAAATATTGCTTTGTATTATTTGAAAAGATTTGAGACTTCAGAAGCTAATTTGCGTCGAGTTTTGCTTAAGAGAGTGAATGATTATGTTTATCAAAATCCCGAATTTGTGAAGGCGGATGCCTATGAGTGGGTAGATGAGCTGCTGGAAGATTTTAAACGTTTTAAGTATATTGACGATGTTCGTTTTGCTGAATTGAAAGTCCGGGATTATCTTGCCGCGGGGAAAGCTGAGCGATATATTAAAGGGAAATTGGCGGAGAAAGGCATTAGCGAAGCAATGGTTGACCAGATTTTATCTCAACAGGAGTTTAATCCGTTTGAGAATGCGATGCGTCTGGCAAAGAAAAAACGTATCGGGCCTTATCGTATTGATGAGGAACAACGTAGGGAAACCCGTCAGAAGGATATGGGAACGCTTATTCGTGCCGGTTTTGATTATGATACGGTAATGGAAGTGCTTAATACATCACTTGATTAAGATATAATCCGCAGGCGGGAGCGGTAATTCCGGCTTGAGAGCGGTCTTTTGCTTCCAAAATCCGCTTAATATCCTCAGGTTGGAGATGTCCGTCGCCAACCATTTTTAATGTGCCGACAAAGTTACGAACCTGATGGTGTAAAAAGGAACGGGCTTCAACGCAAAAATGAATTTCTTCCCCGTGTTGTGTGATTTCTAATTTATCCAAAGTTTTTATCGGTGATTTGGCTTGACAAGCGGATGCACGGAAAGAGGTAAAGTCGTGATTGCCAAGTAAGTATTGAGCCCCTTCTTGCATTTTTGAGACATCCAAAGGAACAGGAACCCACCAAGAGCGATCTTTATCCAATGCACTGGGAGCTCGGCGGTTGAGAATCCGGTAAATATATCCGCGGCCGATGGCGGAAAAACGGGCGTGAAAATCAGAAGAAACCTCTTCAATGTCAATGACAGTTACGGGAGCATCCATTATTTTCAGATGAGCGTTAAAAGCTTCTCTCATTCTAAACAATGGTATGTTTTTTTCCGTATCAAAATGGGCGACCTGTCCGAGAGCGTGGACGCCGGCATCTGTTCTTCCGGCTCCGGAAATTTCCGTCGGGTGGCAGAGAAAAGCTTCGGCGGCTTTTTCCAAATATTCCTGAGCACTGGGACCGTCGAGCTGTTTTTGCCAGCCTAAAAGTTTTGTTCCGTCATATTCGACTGTGATTTTATACCGCATGGTTCCTCTGTTAAAAATTATGGGGCAGTTTTAATGCCCCATAACATAAACGATATTTTTTTATTATGCAATTACTCTGCGGCAATCGTCATGTTGGTATTATTGTTTTTTAACAAACCCAATTTTTCTTGAACCTGCCAAATGATACGCAGAGCTTCAAGAGCATTTTCGCCGGTAATGCGAGGGGTTTCTTTGCCGTTAATGCAGTTTACAAAATGAGACAGCTCAGCTTGTAACGGCTGGTTTGTCGGGATGAACAATTGTTCAACGCTGCCTTTTAAGCCGTAATGCATCCAATCCGGGATTTCTTCCTGATTTACATAAGGCATACGACCTTGTGAGTGAACGTTAATGC
>CAZFRT010000105.1:0-5517 GCA_964521455.1 uncultured Azospirillum sp. | reverse complement strand
ACTATTGCACGCCAGTGTGCGAACCCTCGCTGACTGGCGGCACGCCTTGGCGTGTATATATTTCAACTCATTCTTAATGGTAAAAAACCTATTAATTTGCTTGTTTTATATAGGCAATCCTTGCAAGAGTCAAGCAAAAAACTATATAATTTTTTTCCCGGAAGAACATTGATAAAAAATTTGCCAACATTCTTCTTTCAAGACAGCCATCGTGCTGTCTTGATTTCTTTTAAAGCAGGCATACATATATCTCATGACGCATCTGTAAAAAAATGACAAAGAAAGGATGTATGCAATGAGAATAGTGATTGTCGGTGGCGGTGCCGCCGGAACAGCCGCGGCAACAAAATTAAGACGCTTAAATGAAAATGACGAAATTCTCATTCTGGAAAAGAATGACGAAATTTCTGTATCCAATTGCGGGCTTAATTACTATCTGGCGGGTACCGCCGGACGTGATGATCTCATTTCCGCATCTGCAGAATTAATGAAAAATCTCTATAACATTGAAGTTCGTCTCAATTCTGAAGTTACCGACATTAATCGGGAAAACAAAACCGTCAGCATTGCCGGACAAAAGGATGAATACTATGACAAGCTTATTGTTACCATCGGCTCGGCTCAATACCGTCCTGACATTGACGGCATTTTAACAGACCAAGTTTTTACTATTCACAATCTGGCTTCTGTTGAACGAATTAAAGATTATATCAAATTTAACGAAGTAAAAAAGGCCGTTATTGTCGGTGGCGGCTACATCGGCGTGGAAATATCCGAAAGTCTCAGACAACTTGATATTGATACTTCCATTATCGAAAGTTCGAATCATATTCTTCCCGCTCTGGACTATAACATGGCCGTAACACTGCACAACCATCTTCGCGAAAACGGTATTCGCCTGTATTTGAACGAAAGTGTTTCTTCCTTTGATGAGAAAAAAGTTTCTTTGTCATCAGGAAAACAATTGGAATATGATATTGCCATCATTGCGACCGGAGCAAAACCGGATGTAAAACTCGGTATTCTTGCCGAACTGGAAATCGGAGAGAGCGGCGGTCTGAAAGTTAATGAATATATGCAAACATCCGATAAAGATATTTACGCCGCCGGAGACGATGTTGAGGTCACCAACTTCATCACCCACAAACCAACCCGCATGGCTCAGGCAGGACTTGCTATCAAGCAAGCTCAAATCATTGCAGACCATTTAGGCGGAGAAAAAAGCAAATTTACTTACGCCCTCAATACCGACATTAGTAAAATTTTTCACTATACCGCCGCTGCTGTCGGAGCCAATGAAAAAATTCTTAAAGAAGCAGGTATCTCTTATCAATCTGTTTTACTATATGATTGGACACATGCTCCTTATTTGCCGGGAAGCGAATTGATTCTTTTGAAACTGCTTTTCGACAAGGATGGAAAAATTCTCGGAGCTCAGGGTATTGGAAAAAACGGCATTGACAAACGTCTGGATATTATCTCCATGGCAATTAAAATGAACGCAAAAGTTCGAGATTTGCAAGAGTTGGAAGTTTGTTACTCTCCACCATTCAGCCAGGGGAAAGACGCCGTTAACAATCTGGCATCCATGGCAGCCAACATTCTGGAAAAAAGAATGAAAACCGTATCTTTTCGGGAAATCAACAGTAATCAGAACATGATGATTATTGATGTTCGCTCCAAGGCTGATTTTGATGACTATCATTTGCCAAACGCCGTTAATATTCCTGTTGAAGCCATCCGCGGTAATCTGGATTCAATTCCTCATGACAAAAAGGTTGTCTTATATTGTATGAGAGGACGAACAGCTTACATCGCCTCCTGTATTCTTACCAACAGAGGATTTGACAACATATATATTCTGGATGGCGGCTTAATGTTGTATTCCGAAGTAATAAAAGACAAAACAAAAAGTAAAAAAATAGAAATTTAACCAAATTTTCTATTGCAGTCTTCAACAAAACAGAGTAAAAATAAATATAGAACATTTATACTTTCTGTATTTACTATAAACTTTAAAATCAACATATGGGAAATTTAATTGCACAAGCCTTGGGAGTTACATCTATCGTAATTTTCTTCGGCATGATTCTTTTGGGAGTTATTCAATCAATCATGATGCTGTTTGATAAAAAAAATCCCAAAACAAAAACCACATGTTTGTAATTGCTTTCAGAAACCGATGCTCCAACATTGATTTCTGCTAAACGACTAAAAAAAACGCTTAAAATTGCTCCAACAATTTTTAAGCGTTTTTTTGTTTTAAATTTTGTTAATCGTCATAAAAATGTAACATATTTTGTCAATTTTGTCCTTGTGAAGTTATTAAAAATATGATATGGTTATTACATAACCAACTATAATTAATTTTAAGACTATGTTACGTATCGTTTTCAAACCACTCAAGTGGTTCGTAAATCAAAATGTTGCCATCAAGGCAATCGTACTCATCATCATCGGTATCCTCGGCTACGCTCCGATCCTCGTTGCAGAATACCTCTACAACATCCAGATAACCAGCCTCTCCGGACAACTTCTTCGCGAAGGCTTCGGTCTCCTCCTCTCCGCTTCTGCCCTCACGTTCTTCTGCGTGGCCATTGCGGTCTCTTGGAAAGAAAGAAAAGAATGCTGGAACAACTGGAGTTACTGGTATCAGAGCATCTGTCTCATCACTGCCGCATGCGGACTTGGATTTGTCGTTCTTGCCCATGTAACCATGAGTATCGCAGAAACATTTGCAGGCATCACTCTTCCTCTTGAGGTTTTGTGGTATTCCTGCATTCCCTCAGCCCTCTTCTTTATTATAGCTGCTCTCACTTTCGTGATAAAAGTATCTAAGAAGATGTGGACGAGCATCTCGCAATACGTTGCGGATGCCTGGAGAAGAGCCTAAAGCAACATCACAAAAGAAATCCCCTCCGTCACCTAGTGATTGGAGGGGCTTCCTTTTATAACAAGTTTAGTTATTAAAATAATCTCGTAAATACTGCGGTAAATCAGCAACATTTACCCGATGTTGTTCCATCGTATCCCTATCACGTATGGTTACGGATTCCGGTTGTTGCTCAATCGTCTCAAAGTCAACCGTAATACACAACGGTGTGCCGATTTCATCATGGCGACGGTATGCCTTACCGATATTTCCGGTATTTTCCAAAGCAACGCGTCCGATACCCAATTTCAACAGATTTTGTTTAATTTCATGACATTTGCTCATAATCTGCTCATTATTCTTCTTCAACGGAATAACGGCAACTTTAATCGGAGCCAAATGTTTCTTCAACTTCAGAACAATACGGCTGTTACCTTCGCCCAAATCTTCTTCCGTATAAGCCTCGGTCATAACGGCCAAAACACCGCGGTCAACACCCATGGACGGTTCAATTACAAAAGGAACAACCCATTTATTGTTATCGTCCATAATGCACAATTTCTGAGTTGAATCAGAGTTGGCATGACAATGAGAAGTCAGGTTCATTTCATCTTGAGCCTTGGTATGGTTACCTAAGTCATAGTCCGTACGGTTGGCAATACCTTCCAATTCCTCCATACCGTGAGGGAACTGATATTCAATATCATAACAAGCTTTGGCATAGTGAGCCAGATCTTCCTTCGGAGTGGTATAGATATTGATATTTTCACGTTTCAAACCTTGCTCTTCCCACCATTTGATACGAGCTTCTTTCCAGATTTCATGCCATTTTTCATCTTCCCCGGGCATTACAAAATATTCCAGTTCGGCTTGTTCAAACTCACGAACACGGAAAATAAAGTTTCTCGGAGTAATCTCATTTCGAAAAGACTTTCCGATTTGAGCAATACCGAACGGCAATTTGCGAGAAGTTGAATCTACCACATTCTTAAACTGAGTAAAAATTGCCTGAGCTGTTTCCGGACGCAAATAACCGAAAGAACTTCCGTCATCTACCGGACCGATTGCCGTCTTAAACATCAAATTAAACGGTCGCGGCTCGGTTAAATCCGTTGAACCGCAGTTCGGGCATTTACAGTCTTTAATATGATCAGCACGAAAACGTCCCTTGCACTTTCTGCAGTCGGTCATCGGGTCGGAGAAAGTGTCTTCATGGCCGGAATAATGCAGAACTTTCTGGTTGGTCAAAATGGCAGCATCAAGACCTTCCACATCATCACGCTCATAAACCATGGCTCTCCACCAGGCATTTTTCAAATTATTTTTCAACTCCACGCCCAACGGACCATAATCATACACCCCCTGCAAACCACCGTAAATATCGGAGTTCTGAAAAATAAAACCGCGACGCTTACAAAGGGAGACCAATTGGTCCATAGATGTTGCTACCATATTTAAATTCCTCTTTTATATATTAAATTTTAACTTATTCGTTTTATAATACCTGAATCAAAAATGCAAGGGAGATAATCATATCATGGCGAAAAACACCACAAAAGTAGCACTAATTTATGACTTCGACGAAACATTGAGCTCCTCTTATATGCAGGATTTCAGCCTTATACCGGCTCTGGGAATGAAACCGAATACTTTTTGGAAAAAAGCCAACCTGTGGTCTGCCAATAATGATGCCGACCAAATTACGGGCAGCATGTATTATTTTATGAAAGTCGCCAAAGAAAAAAAACTTAAGCTTACCCGTGAAGCCCTAAATAATTTTGGAAAAGACGTCGAATATTATAATGGCGTTGATACTTGGTTTGAAAGAATCAATAATTTCGGAAAAGCTTTGGGGTTGGAAATCGAACACTATATTATCTCTTCCGGATATGAGGAAATTGTCGAGGGAACATCTATTCGTCAATACTTCAAAGATATTTTCGCCTGTTCTTATGCCTTCGGTGAAGACGGAACCCCCGTATGGCCGGCAAGAATTATAAATTACAGCATAAAAACCCAGTTTCTTTCAAAAATTAATAAGGGATTGAGCAAAAATGATGATATCGCCGTCAATGAATATACACCCGATGATGAACGCCCTATTCCGTTTAACAGAATGATTTATTTCGGCGACGGAATGACCGATATCCCATCCATGAAACTTACTAAAGAAAGAGGCGGAACCGCAATTGCCGTATATAAACCAAAGAGCCATTCCAAGAAAAAAGCCATGAAACTTCTTATTGATAATCGTGTCAACTTCGCTCTGCCGGCAGATTACAGCGAAAACAAAGAGATTGATCTGGTCGTTAAAACTATTCTGGATAAAATAGCTACCGAACGGGATTTGGATGTGCTAAAAGCTAAAGAAGAAAAGAAAAAACAAATGCAGAAAAACCGTTTGAAAAAATAAAATATAAAAATCTCTAAAAAAAGCTTGCAATAATAATTTTTTTGCCGTAGATATAAACCACAATTGAAAGATAAATGAACAACGCTTGCCCGCGTTTGAATTTTATCAAGGCTGTTGGCAGAAATACCACTTCTGCTGTTTTGAATGAAAATTCAAAATTTGTTAAAACAGTTTCTCTATTGGGGTGTCGCCAAGTGGTAAGGCATCGGCTTTTGGTGCCGACATTCGTAGG
>CAZFRT010000104.1:0-5520 GCA_964521455.1 uncultured Azospirillum sp. | reverse complement strand
AGCTTGTCGATTGAAGGCTTGACCAACAAATTAATGGCGGAGTTTCGGAATAATCAGGATGCCCAAATTAACTTTTTTGCTCCGCCGGCGATTCCGGGAGTTGGTAAAAGTAACGGGTTGTCTTTGGAACTGTTGACAACGGACGGTAATGCTTCTCCGTCAGATTTGTACCAAGTGATGGGTGAGTTTCTGACTGATTTGAATAAATCTCAAAACATTTCCTATGCGTTTAGCACCTTTACTTCGGATACGCCGCATATTTATCTTGATGTTGATCGTACCAAACTTGAGACATATCAAATTCCGGTCAGCAGCCTGTTTACGGCTTTGCAAAATAATCTCGGCTCCCGATACATCAATAACATAACGCTGAGCGGACAAGTAAATAATGTGATTATTCAGGCGGATTTTCCATATCGGGAAAATATTGAAGATATTGAAAATATGTATGTTCGCTCTCAAACCGGAGAGATGATAAAAGTCAAAAGTTTTGCAACAATAAAGACCAGTATCTCTCCGAAAATCATCTATCGTTATGACCAATACACCAATGCGTCTGTTACTGCTCAGGCTGAGAACGGCATAAGCACAGGAACGGCGATTGATACAATTCAAAACATAGCTTCGGAAGTTTTGCCGAAAAACTATCGTGTTGCGTGGACGGGGCTGAGTCTTCAAGAGGTGGAAGCCTCAGGGATGGCCACTTTCCTGATTATTTTGGCATTGGTCTTCTGCTATTTGTTTTTAGTGGCTTTGTATGAAAGTTGGATGTTGGCTTTTTCAGTAATTTTTTCAACGATTTTTGCGATTCTCGGAGCAATTGCAGGCTTACATTTAATGGGGCTTCCGTTAAGTATTTATGCCCAACTCGGTTTGATTATGCTTATCGGTTTGGCGGCAAAGAATGCGATTTTGATTGTGGAATTTACCAAAGGATACCACGAAAAAGGGGAAACTATTCTTGAGGCGTCCAAAAAGGGAGCCGGAGAAAGATTCCGAGCCGTGTTAATGACTGCGTTAACATTCATCTTGGGCGTGTTCCCGATGATCGTTGCCAAAGGAGCGGGAGCCAGCAGTCAGATAGCTATCGGCACATCTGTTTTTTTTGGAATGATTGCGGCGACTTTTATCGGTATTATTTTCATACCGGCGTTATTTGCCTTGTTTGAAACCATTACGGAATGGGCAGAACGGGGAAAGGAAAAGCCTCTGAACGCCAAAAAAATTAAGATCACGGGAGGAACGAAAAATGAATAAATATCTGGCATTTTTCAGTTTTACTCTTTTGGCTTCATGCAGTGTCGGTCCCGATTATGAACGACCGCAATTTTTCGGCGATGATGAGATAGCCAAGTCATTGCACCTAAATCCTCAAAATTCAAAACAAATTACCAAGGATTGGTATCGGCAGTTTAAGGATACATCCTTAGATACCCTGATAGATAATGCGTTGGAAAACAGCCCGAATGTGCAAATAGCCATACAAAAATTGCGACAGGCGAGGGCAAATCTGAAAATCAATGCGGTGGCTTATCTTCCGACGTTGAGTGCCGATGGCGGGTATTATTATTCTAAAAGCAGTAAGAATATAGGGTTATCTATCAGTTCGGATTATTATCAGACCGGTTTGGATGCCTCTTGGGAGATTGACATCTGGGGAGACGGACGTCGTCAAACTGAAGAATATCAGGCCTTATATAAAGCGGCAGGAGCAAACTTGGATAATGTGCGAATTTCTTTGACGGCAGAAACGGCTAACAATTATATTAATTTGAGAATAGCTCAGGAACAATTGAAAATCGCCGAGAAAAATTTACATCTGCAACAAGATATTTTTGAGACGGTGAAAGAGAAACATAACGTGGGTCTGGCCAATGACATTGCCTTAAATCAGGCTCAATATGCGGTTGAAAATACCAAAAGTATCATTCCGGCTTTGGAATACAATGTTCAGGCTTATAAAAATGCTATTGCTGTTTTGACCGGAAAACTTCCGGGAGAGTTGGACGGGCAGTTGGATGTAAGCGGCGATAATCTTGTCAGCCGCAAATTTGAGTTTGATTTGGATAATCTGTATGCGATGCCGGTGGAAAATATCCGTCGCCGTCCGGATGTGCAGATTGCTGAAAATAATCTGATTGCTAAAAATGCTGCGGTTGGACAAGCGATTGCCTCATTGTATCCGAATGTCAGTATCAGCGGATTTTGGGGGTATCAGTCGCAAAAAGGCGGAAGCTTGATTTCTCCGAACAGTAATGCTTACAACTATGTTCCGTCGATAACTTTGCCGGTTTTCAATTGGGGAGCGTTAGTCAATAATGTTGAACTTCAAAAAGGAATAAAAGAAGAATACGTTTACATTTACAAAAATAGTGTCCTGAATGCTGCAAACGAACTCAAAAATGCCATGACCTCCGTTGATAAAGAATATGCAAAAAACAATTTTTATCGCCAAAGTAATGAGAATATGGGAGAAGTCTTAAAGCTTACTTTGTTTAAATACAAAGAAGGTTTAATAGAGTTCAGTGATGTGCTGACCGCAGAACAAAGCTACTTGCAGTCCCAAATTTCATTGATAGACAGTAACGGAGCGATTTATCGGAATATTATTGCTTTTTACAAAGCTTCCGGCGGCGGATATTAATAATAAATATCGTCGGTAAACGGAATATCCTGCAATACGCGTTGCGGCTTGTAGATATAGATGTTGGTTACAGTCGGAATTTCATAATTCCGGTGCCAATAACCTTTCTCTTCCATGCAAAGACGATATTTTTTAGGATTAGAATCCTGGTCTTTGCGAAGGGAATTGACTAACACCGGCTGAGCTCCCGGATAAGCAATATAGCTTGCCCAAATACCCTTCTCGGAGTGCCAGTCGGCACGAATGTTCATTTTTACCTCTTCGGAATAAAACCAAGTGCGAACATCCGGAAGCAGTCTGAAATCTTCAGAAGCACGCATACACTCCGAGTGGTCTCGGGCAAATTTTTCAATTCCGGTGTGTTCTCTTTCCCAATGATAAATAACTTGACCTTTTCCTTCGGAAAACAAGGTGCATGAACATAACAACAGCGGAAGCAATGTAATATATTTAAATTTTTTCATGTTTAAAAGTCCAAATTCGTATAATGCTTTGCCGGAAGAATGCCTTTGATGTTGTCTTTGAGAATTTCCTTAAAACTTGGGCGAGATTTAATTTTAGAGTACCATAGCTTCGCATTTTTATAACCGTCCCAAGGAACGTCCCCCATATAATCTACAATGGAAAGATGGGCAGCGGCAGTAATATCGGCAAGAGAAAACTCTTCCCCGGCAAGATAATTGTTCCGTTCAGCGAGCCAGTCAATATATTCCATATGAAAATTCAGGTTGTTCAATCCGACTTTTAAAATCCTTGAATCAGGAGCGTTTCCCGTACCAAAACGTTTATGTGCTTTTTCATATACAATATTGCGGTAAACTTCTTTGTAAAACTTGGTGTCAAACCATTCGACCAACCGCCGGACTTCCGCTCTTTGTTTAATGTCTTTGAGTAAAAGAGGCGTTTCTTTGTTAAATTCTTCCAAAAACTCGGTAATGGAATAATTCCCGGTGATAATGTTTCCGTCATACAAAAAAACGGGCAGATCAGCAGCCGGATTAAGCTTGTAAAGGTCTTGAGAAGGTTTCCAAGGCTCTTCCTCTTTCAAAACAAACAGCATCTTCTTTTCAGACATTAAGATTCTGATTTTTCTGCAAAAAGGAGAAACCGGATGATGTATAAGGAGAGCCATTAAACCTTTGCCTTTTATAAAATTTGTACGATAACTGCAATTTTAGCGATTTGCGGCTAAAGGTCAAGAAGTCAGTTTAACTTATACGTTACATATTTTGTTTTTGCGGTTGTTTTGTATAAGCCGGAGGGACGATGCCTCGGTTGGCGTTTTCAATCTCATTAATGGTTTTAATGAGATGGTCATTCATTTTTTTCTTAGTTTCCGGATTCTCAGACATTCTGGTCAGGGTTTTGACCAAAAGTTTTCTGTAACGAGATGTTTTTGATACACCGATGAACAAAGGCATATCCCATAAGGTCTGTTTGGAAAAACTGACTTGGTTGCGAAGACCCAGGCGGGAAGTTTCGAAAATGCCGAAGTAGTAACTGGTAAAGACAAAATCGATTTCTCCGGTAAACAGTTTTTCATACATGTCGTTGGAATTGGTAAATTCGGTAATTTGATAAAGAGACATCTGATTTTTTGCATAATCGCTGATATGCTCGCTTTTATTAAAGCCACCCTTTAATTTTTTAAGGTCGATGGTGGATTTTATTTCGCCGATACGGGACGGTAACATAATGACGGTCATCGGGTTATTGATGACGGAAGGGTAAATAATCTCCAATCCGTTGTAGATTTTTGTTTCGAAATACATTCCGAGTAGGATGTCGATTTCTCCGCGGCGGACATCGCGGATAAGCGTTTCATAGTTTTTATTGACAACATATTCAGGCGTGAAGTAGTTCTCTTTTACATAATCATCCAAAAATTCCTGAAAAATTGTTGTGAAGGTTGTGCGGTTATGCGGATTTTTGATATAACCGAACGGCGGATAATCAATAAAAGATGTAACTTTAAGCTCTTTACTTAAAGTATTTTTGTCATTTTTCATTTCAACCAGAGCGAAAGCTTCGGTCGAGAGCAAAAAGCTTAATGAGATGCAGAATATTGTCTTTAAAGTTTTTATCATGTTTGTCCGCCTGAGATAAATTGTTTTAATTGCAAATTGACATATATAATATTTTAACTAAATTATATTAAAAAAGATTTTAGATTTCAATTTTTGTGAGTGAAGCAAATGAATGTATCTCAGCAGTATTCTAAAACTGAACTTTCCTCAATGGGGCAAGTAGAGCTTGAAAGCAGGGCTTTGATAAGAACTGCGGCGGCTTTGAGTAATATTAAGGAAAATTGGGAGGAGAAAAAAGAAGAGCTTCCCGAGGCTTTGGAAAAAAACCGTCGTTTATGGACAATTTTGGCTTCGGCGGTAGGAGAAGATACTTGTCCGCAACCGGTGGAAGTTCGTAAAAATATTATGAATTTGGCATTGTTTGTTTTTCAAAGAACCATTCATACATTGGCTGAACCGAAAGCTGAAGATTTAAATATTCTGATTAACATAAATATGAATATTGCCAAAGGTTTGGCTGCTCACGAAGAAGCTTCCGTGGAGTAAAGTAAAACGGAATGTTTTTTTATAAAGGCTCTTAATTAGAGCCTTTTTTTTAGATGTCTTAAAAATTGGCACGGTGTTTGCATGTATCTCTCTGAATTAAAATTCAGATTGAGGATTTTGAAGACATGGATATGAACGAAGTAAATAATAACAGTGTAGCAGCGTTGCTTCTTCAGGGACGACAGAATGTTGTTAATTCTGCGGTTTCTGAGCAGGGGTTTGCTGAGTTGTTGGCTTCTGTGGACGTAAAGATTGCTCCTGAATCAGAGTTTTCCTCTGAGGCAAAAAGTTCTTATGTGTCTT